>NZ_JAVDSI010000020.1:0-46198 GCF_031455235.1 Curtobacterium sp. 320
CGCGCGGGCGGGGGGGGACGACGCGGGTGGGGGGGCGGGGGGCGGGGTGCTGGGGCGCTCCGGGGGGGCGGGCGGCGGGCGGGGTGGCGGGGGGCCAGCTGGCCCCGCGCCTCCCGTCCGTCGTGTGCGCGCGTCACGCGCACGGCTGGTCGGTTGCCGACTCGGCCCGACGCGACATCGTCGTTGTCGTACGACGTCGACCGTGTCGCTGTCGTGCGTCCGCGGATGCCCGCGTGCGCAACGAGCGACGTGACTGCTGTCGTACGACGTCGACCTTGTCGCACGGCACGGCACGGCACGGCATCGCACCGCACCGCACCGCGCCCCGAGGGCACGCGCGACGACACCCCCGCGGCCAGATCGGCCACGGGGGTGTCGGACAGCGCGTGCCGGATCAGCTGGCGTCGAGCGGCAGGCCCTCCGGATTGAGCTCGGACTGCTTCACAGCCTCGTTCGACAGGTTGTAGGCCGTGAGCCACTTGGCGTACGTGCCGTCGTCGATGAGCTCGTTGATGGCCTCCTGGACCGGCTTCGCGAGCCCGTCGCCCTTCTTGGTGGTCGCCGCGATGAGCCCCTGCAGGTCAGCGCCGGCACCCGAGTACGTGCCCGCGGTCGTCGTCGCCTTCGCCGTCCCCGCGTTCTGCTTGTTCTGGTAGGCGATCGTCGGGTTCGGGCCGAGGTAGCCGTCGACCTTGCCGGACTGCACGGCGAGGAGCTTCGCGTTCGCGTCCGGGTAGTACTTCACCGTGATGGTCTTGCCCTGCTCCGCGAGGTCGGCCTTCCACCCGAGCAGGATCTTCTCCTGGTTCGTGCCGGAGTCGGTGGCGATCGTCTTGCCGGCGAGCACGGACGGATCACCGTCGAACCGCAGGGAGCTACCCTCCTTCACCTGCAGCGCGAGGTTGTCCTGGCGGTACGAGGCGAAGTCGTACTTCTCCTTGCGCTGCTCCGTCACGGTGATGTTCGACAGGCCGACGTCGACCGACCCGCCGTCGATGCCGACGAACAGGTTGTCCCACGTGGCGTTCTTCACCTGGGGCTCGAGGCCGAGCTTCGCCGCGACGAGACGGCCGAGGTCGGGCTCGGAGCCGGTCAGCGTCTTCTGGTCGTCGCCGGTGAAGGCGAGGGGCGGGTACCCGGACGGCAGGGCCCCGATGCCGATGACGAGCTTGCCGGACTGCTTGACGTCGGCGGGGAGCTCGTCGTGGAGCTTCGAGTCCTCCTGCACGGAGACCTTCGTCTCGGTCGCGGCGCCGTTCGAGGCGGCGCCGATCGTGACGGTGCCGTCGTCCGAGCCGGTGCCGGCGCTGGCGTTGGCGGCGCAGCCGGCGAGGGCGACGACGACGCCGGCGGCGAGGACGAGGGCGCCGGCGCGGTGCCGCCAGCGGGAGGGGGTGATCGCGGACATGGTTCTCCAGGGGTCGGGTCGGGTCGGAACGGGTGGGGAGTTCAGCGGACGCGGGACAGGAAGTCGCGCGTGCGGGGGTGCTGCGGATCGTCGATGAGCTGTGCGGGCGGGCCCTGCTCGACGATGCGGCCGTGGTCGAGGAAGACGACGTGGTCGGCGACCTCGCGGGCGAAGGCGACCTCGTGCGTGACGATGACGAGCGTCGTACCGGACTCGGCGAGGTCCGCGATCACGCCGAGCACCTCGCCGACCAGTTCCGGGTCGAGCGCCGAAGTCGGTTCGTCCAGCAGGACCACCGAGGGCTCGAGCGCCAGCGCCCGGGCGATCGCCACGCGCTGCTGCTGCCCGCCGGAGAGCTGGCGCGGGCGGGTGGCACCGCGGTCGCCGAGGCCGACGCGTTCGAGCAGCGTCTGGGCCCGGGCCCTCGCGGTGGCGGCGGGGACACCGGCGGCGACCGGGCCCTCGGCCACGTTCTCGAGCGCGGTGAGGTGCGGGAACAGGTTGAAGTGCTGGAACACGAACCCGATCCGGGAGCGCTGCCGCAGGATCAGGCGCTCGGGCAGCTCCTTGTAACGCGGGACCCCGTCGCGGCCGGTCCGCACCCGGACGCCGATGGTCTCGCCGCCGACGGTGACGACACCGCGGTCGAGGGGTTCGAGGTGGTTGATCGCCCGCAGCAGCGTGGACTTGCCGGACCCGGACGGGCCGAGGATCACGGTGACGCTCCCGGACGGCAGCGACAGGTCGACCCCGTCGATGACGACGTTCTCGCCGAACGCCTTCACGGCGCCGTGGATGCCGATGGTGGCGCTCATCAGATGGCCTTCCCGTCGTTCTGGCCGGACGCGACCACGCGGTTGGCGGCGAGCACCTGTGCAGCGCGTGCCGACGAGGAGGGGCGATCCGCGCCTCCTGGGCCTCCCCGGCCGCGCCCGGCACCGCGGCGCACCGCGGACCGGAGCCGCTGGAACGGCGTCGGCGGGAGGGCGCGGACCGAGCCGCGCGCCGTCCATCGCTCGACGTAGTACTGGACGATCGACACCGCACTCGTGAGGGCGAGGTACCAGATCGTCGCGACGACGAGCAGCGGGATGATGTCCGTCGGGTACGTGCTCGACAGGTTCTGCACCACGCCGAACAGGTCGAGGAGCGACACGTAGAACAGCAGCGAGGACGCCTTGAGCAGGCCGACGATCTGGTTGACGAAGGCCGGCACGATCGAGCGGAGCGCCTGCGGCAGGATCACCCGCACGAACTGGCGGCGGCGGGGGAGCCCGAGGGCCTGCGCGGCCTCGTGCTGGCCGTGGTCGACGGCGAGCACACCGGCGCGGACGATCTCGGACGCGTAGGCGATCTCGCTGAGGCTCAGCCCGATGACGCCGATCGCCAGGTCGCTGAGGACGTTCGCGGTCGGGACCTCGAACTGCGGTCCGAACGGGACGCCGATGCCGATGGTCGGGTACAGCGACCCGAGGTTGTAGAGGAAGACGAGCACCAGGATGAGCGGCACCGAACGGAACAGCCACACGTAGCCCCAGGCGAGCCCGGACAGCACCGGGTTGCGCGAGAGCCGACCGATCGCCACGACGATGCCGCCGGCGAAGCTGATCACCGCGCTCAGTGCCGTCGCGACGAGGGTGAGCTGCAGGCCGGTCAGGATCGCCGGGCTGAACAGCCACTTGCCGACCGCCGGCCAGCCCCACTGCTCGTTGGTGAAGAGCGTCTCGACGAAGTTCAGGAGGACCACGAGGACGACCGCCGCGGCGATCCAGCGCAGCGGGTGGCGCAGCGGGACGACGGGGCGGTCGAGCGCGGCGCGGCCGGCGGCGTCGATGGTCGCGTCGGTCAGGCTTCCGGTCGGAGTTCCGGCGGGGCTTCCGGTCGGGCGCTCCGTGTCGGTGGTCTGGGTCATGTCGCGACCGTAGGAGGTGCGCCGAGGCGCGACAACGCCGCGCGAAACACATCGGCACGGGAGGGAACCCGGCGTCACACGCGGGGATCGGATGACGCTCTGTGACGCGGGACGGCGGCTATCGTGACCCCCATGACCGCACACCGCGTGACCGCACCGGAGCCCCCGGCCGACGGCAGCAAGCCGAAGGGGCCGGCGTCGTACTTCCCGAGCATCGAGAAGACCTACGGGTGCCCCGTGCAGGAGTGGCTGGACCTCGTCGCGGACCGGCTCGACGGCCAGAAGCACATGGAGGTCGTCGCCTGGCTCAAGACCGAGCACGGCATGGGACACGGGCACGCGAACGCCCTCGTCGGCTACGTGCGGAACGCCCTCGCGGACTGAGCCCCCTCGCCGTCGCGGTTGTCGGTGGTGCTGCCTAGTGTGACAGCGTGGCCGAACCCGTCGACGCGTGGTGGCGCCGCCGACAGTGGTCGCGCGGCGTGGCGGTTCCGTACGCCGTGGGGGAGTTCCGTGCCGAGTGGTCCTCGTACCCGGTGCTCGTCCGGCAGTACCACCCGGAGTGGAACCACGGCGTCGTCCTCAGCCAGGTGCCACCAGCTGCCGAGGTCCTGCTGACATGGGAGTGCGACGTCGGGCACGTCTTCGTCGCGACCCCTGGTGAGCAGCGCTCCCGTCCGGGTCGGGAACGACGCCGGTCGGTGTGGTGCCCCGAGTGCGCCGTCCAGGCCCAGCCGCAGCGCTGGCCCGTGCTGCCCTCCGACTGGCCGGCCGCGGTGCCGGTCCCGCAGCGGGCCGTGCGGGTCACCGGTCGGCAGACCCTGCCCGCGGCTCCGGCTCGAGGGACCCCGGCCGGTGCTGTGGCGTCGACGCGGTCCCGTCCTCGTCGCCCGGAACCCGGTGCACCCCGCCGGCCCCGGCCTCCGGCCGTCCCGCGGTCGATCTGCCCGAAGACGCCGCGGCTGCCCTCGGGGGAGTCGTTCACGAGCGTGTGCGCCCCGGCGACGGCCTCCGCGGTCGAGGCCGAGCTCCGGGCCGCCCTCGCCGAGCGGTTCGCCTTCACGTTCGACCACTCCGCGATCCGCCTCGACCGACCGTTCTTCGACCACGTCGAGGTCTGGCCGGACATCATCCTGCCGGAGCTCCGCGTCGCGATCGAGTACGACTCCACCGGACGTCACGGTCTCGAGCACGTCGGACCCCGGCAGGAGACGGACCGCCGGAAGGACCGTGCCGTGCGCGGTGTCGGGTGGGAGGTCGTCCGCATCCGGACCGGGCGGCTGCAGGCGCTGGGGCCGTACGACCTCGAGGTCTCCGGGATCTCAGGCCGGACGATCGCCCGCCTGGCCGACACGCTGCGCGAGGTCCGCGGCGCCCTCTTCGTCGACGCGTACGCGCGCTGATCTGCGGGCGCCCGGGCGTCGGCGCCGCACAACCGAAGTGCGCCCGAACCGCGGTTCCCCGCGGTTCGACGTGCTTTGCGTTGTGCGCAGCACCGGCGCGCCGCCGGCGGCGCCGTGTCGAACCACGGAAACGACGTCGAACCGGCCGCGATGGCTGGTGCGACGTCGCTTTCGTGGTTCGACGCGCACGGGCGCCCGCCGCCGGCCGCGGCCACCGCGCCGCGCGTCACCCGCGCAGCGCCAGCGCCTCGCTCCGCCACCGGGCGTGCAGCTCCCACGGGTCGCTCACGCCCGCGGCCACGACCGCGACGTGCTCGAGCAACTCCGGCGTCACCCGGAACCACTCCGTACCGGGGTACCGCGACCCGGCGAACTGCGCGTGCCGCCGCCGCTCGAGGGCCCGGTCGCCGCGCTCGAACCCGAGGAGGTCCTGGTGCGGGATCGCCGCGAGCCGCTGCCGCGGGTTCGCCGTCGTCCCGATCTTGATCCGGTCGCCGAAGTCGTCCCGCATCCGCAGGTAGTACACGACGTCGACCCGCGGGGGAGCGAGGTCCCCGTCCGGCACGTCACCCCAGCGCCACTCGCACGTCGCACACACCGCACCGGACGGGAAGCGCACGCCGACCCGCGACCCGCACACCGGGCACGGGCCGGGCAGCACGTCCTCGACGCCGACGTGCTCGGCGGCGGCGTCGACCACGAGGGCGACGTGTCCGGCGCACAGCGGCACCGCGGGCACGGCCGACCCGGCGACCGCACCGGCGTCGCAACCGGGCGCGCAGCACGACGAGAGGGCGACCATGCCGGGAACGCTAGCCCGACCCACCGACGCCAGCCGCGCCTCCAGGCCGGCGCTACTCGGTGAAGATGACGCCGATCGGTTCGCGCTTCTCCTCCTGGAACCGGTCCTCGGCGCGCCCGAGCGCCCAGTACGCGGACAGCGACATCTCGGACTTCTCGAGTCCCCAGTCGTCCTGCAGCAGTCGACGGATCGCCTTCATCGCGGTCCGCTCGCCGTGCGCGAACACCTGCACCGGCCTGGAGGCGCGCTCCAGCGAGCGAGCCGCCTCCAGCAGCAGCGTGCCCGGCTCGGCGCCGGTGGCGTCGCGGTGCAGCCACCGCAGGTCGACCCCGGCCGGGTGCGCGACGTCCTGCTCGTCGGCCGGACCCGCCACCTCGACGAGGGCGACGCCCGTGGCGGTGTCGGCCATGCCCTCGAGGGCGGCGGAGATCGCGGGGAGCGCGCTGTCGTCGCCGAGCAGCACGTGGGTGACGGCGGGGTCGGTGGACGGGGTGTACCCGCCGCCGGGACCCGAGAGGGCGAGGAGGTCGCCGGGCTGCGCCGAGGCCGCCCAGGGACCCGCGAGGCCGTCGTCGCCGTGCACGACGAAGTCGACGGCGATGGCCTTCGCCTCGTGGTCGACGGCGCGCACGGTGTAGGTGCGGCGCGCCGGCCGGTCCTGCTTCGGGAGCGACTCGCGCAGCGACTCGAGGTCGTACGGCGGCGTGAGCCCGAGCGACGGCTTCGCGAGCAGGAGCTTGACGTACTTGTCCGTGGTGGCGAGCCGCTCCGGGTCCGCCGCCGCGACGAACTCGTCGAAGGCGGGACCGCCGAGGTGGACGCGGACCATGTGCGGCGAGAGACGCTCCGTGCGGTCGACGACGAAGACGTGCTGGGGGCGTTTGGGTTTCGAGCTCATCGGTGCGAGCTTCCTCTCTCGACTTCTGGGTGCGCTGTGCTTGACGTGCCGCTCAGTAAGGTTAGCCTTACCTCCATGGACGCCGTCATCCCGTTCTCCGAGCTGCTGCGTCGGCGCACGCGTCGCTCGCAGGGGTCGTCGGGTGGCGACGGGTTCATGCAGGACCTGCTCGCCGGGCGGTGCGACGTCGGCGAGTACGCGGCCCTGCTCGGACAGTACGCGTTCGTGTACGACGCCCTCGAGCGCGCGGCCGAGCGGATGGCGGACCACCCCGTGGCTGCCCCCTTCGTCACGTCGCAGTTGACGCGGATGCCGGCGATCCGGGCGGACCTCGAGTACCTCATCGGTCCGGACTGGTCCGAGCTCGTGTGCCCGCTGCCCGAGACCACCGCGTACGTCCGACGACTGAACGAGGTCGCGGCGACGTGGCCCGGCGGGTTCGTCGCCCACCACTACACGCGGTCCCTCGGCGACCTGTCCGGGGGGCGACTCATCGGACGGCTGCTCGCGGAGCAGTTCGGCTTCGAGACGAACGGCGTCCTGTTCTACATCTTCGACCAGGTCGCCGACCCGAGCGCGTTCGAGCAGACCTACCGGGCGCAGCTCGATGCGGCTCCGTGGTCGGCCGAGGAACGCGAACGCGTGATCGCCGAGGTCGAGCTGGCGCACCGGCTCGACAGCGGGCTGCTCGCGGGGCTCGACGCGACGCGGGGGCCGGTGCTCGGACGTCCCGGGGCGTGGTCCGACGACGACGGGCCGCACGGCGCGGGCGACGACGTGGCCGTGATCGCGTGACCGAGCCGGGTTGACCCGAGCGGCCACGTGCCGCCCACCAGACCCGCCGGGATCGCGGAGCGCGTCGCTTCGCAGGGGTGCTTCCGCCACGCGCCGCGATCCCGGCGCTCCCTCGCCGGCGCCGCCCGCCACCCCCACCGCCCGCCCCCCGCCTCAGTGCCGCATGCGGCGCGCGAGCTTCTGGATCGGGCCGGTCTTCGGCGCGCGCTCCGCGGGTTCGACGACCTCCTGCTGGTAGAAGTCCGCGAGGTCCGCCATCAGCGCCCGACGCTCCGCCCGCGCGTACGCCCGACGCTCCCGCGTGAAGGCGATCACCGTCGACCAGCACATCAGCACCATCACCACGCTGAACGGGAGCGCCGTCGTGATCGCCGCGGTCTTCAGCGCGTTCAGCCCGCCCGCGAGCAGGAGCGCCACCGCGACGAGGGCCGTGACCCCGGCGAAGAACACCCGGATCCAGTTCTTCGGCTCGATCTGCCCGCCGGTCGCGATCATGCCCATCACGAGCGCACCCGAGTCCGCCGAGGTCACGAAGAACACCCCGATCAGGATGATCGCCCCGATCACGAGCACCGATCCGGCGGGCATCCCGCCGAGCAGCTGGAACAGGACCTGCTCGACGGACACGCTGCCGTCCGCCCCGACGAGGTCGCCGGTGCCGTGCAGCTGGTCGTACAGCGCGGTGCCGCCCATGATCGCGAACCAGAGGAAGGTCAGCAGCGTCGGGACGAACAGCACGCCGAGCACGAACTGCCGGACGGTCCGTCCGCGGGAGATCCGCGCGATGAAGATGCCGACGAACGGCGCCCACGACATCCACCAGCCCCAGTAGAACGTCGTCCACGCGCCCTGCCACTCCTGCCCGGCCTGACCCGCGAAGGCGCTCGTGTCGAACGCCAGCCCGACGAACCCCTGCACGTACTGCCCGATCGACTGCACGAACTCGCCGAGCAGGAACTGCGTCGGCCCGACGAAGAGGACGAAGACGAGCAGCACGGCCGCCAGCACGAGGTTGATGTTCGACAGGATCTTCATGCCCTTGCCGACACCGCTCAGCAGCGACCCGACGGCGATCAGCGTGACGACGACGATCAACCCGATCTGCAGGCCCCGGGTGTTCTCCGCCGCGCCGGTGTACTCGAGCCCCGACCCGATCTGGAGCACGCCGAGCCCGAGCGACGTCGCGACGCCGAACAGCGTGCCGATCAGCGCGAGGACGTCGATGAGGTTGCCCCACCCGCCCACCACGCGCTTGCCCAGCAGCGGCTCGAGCGCCCAGCGGATCGACACCGGGCGCGACCGCCGGTGGATCGCGTACGCCAGGGCGAGCCCGACCACGACGTAGATCGCCCACGCGTGCAGGCCCCAGTGCAGGAACGTCTGCGTGAGCGCCTGCTGCGCGAGGGCGTCGTCGTCGCCCGTCACCCCCGGCCGTGGTGCGGCGAAGTGACTGAGCGGCTCGGCGACTCCGTAGAACACGAGCCCGATGCCCATGCCGGCGGCGAACAGCAGCGAGAGCCACGAGAGCGTCGAGAACTCCGGCGCCTCGTCGTCCTGGCCGAGCACGATGTCGCCGAACCGGCTGAACCCGATCCAGATCGCGAAGACGACGAAGGCGGCCGCGGCGATCACGTAGTACCAGCCGAAGTCCCGCACGATCCACCCCTGGACGGCCGAGAAGACGTCCTCGGTGGCACGCGGCGCGGCGAGCGCGACGGCGACGAACGCGAGCACGATCCCCGCGGCCGGCCAGAAGACCCAGCGCTCGACGGGCGGCTTCCGGACCGCCGCGTCGGCCGGCGGGCCAGGAGGCGCGGATCCCGTCCTCACGTCGTCCTGCGCCCGCCCCGTGGCGGGTTCGTGGTCTGCCGGCCCGACCGTCTCGTCCATGGCGTCCCTCCACCCACGGATGCGGAGCATCCCTGGCCGGATTCTACGAACGCTCGCCGTGGTCCGTCCGGGTGCGATGGGAACGGGCGAGGCCGCGCACCCGCCCGCCGCGGTCCGTCCGGACGGTTGTCGTCACCGGTCCCGACGGGCCGATACGCTGCTGGGATACCGGGACGACCTTCCCGGCCGAGACCCGGAGAGGACCACATGACGATCGACGGTCAGACGCGCCACGGACGCGCGCGGGACGACGTCAGTGGCGCGGTCGACAGCGACCTGCGCTCCGACGTGCGGTACCTCGGCAAGCTGCTCGGACGCGTCCTGCGGGAGACCGGCGGCGAGGACCTCCTGCACGACGTGGAGAGCCTCCGTGCCGCGGTCATCGACGCGTACGAGGGCGGCGAGGCCGAGGGCGCCGCGCGTGCCGAGGCCATCGTCGCGGACCTGTCCGCGGAGCGGGCCGAGGCCGTGGCCCAGGCGTTCACCACGTACTTCCACCTCACGAACCTCGCCGAGGAGCACCACCGCGTCCGCGTGCTCCGGCACCGCGGCGACGACGGCGGACTCGCGGGGGACTCCTTCCCGGCGACCTACGCCTCGCTCGTCGAGCAGGTCGGCGACGAGGCCGCTGCGGCCCGGCTGCGCGAACTCCGGTTCCACCCGGTCCTCACGGCGCACCCGACCGAGGCCCGCCGACGCGCGGTGACCACGGCCGTGCGGCGCATCACCGACCTCATCGACGAGCGCGACCGGACGACGAACGCCACGGGGCTCGCCGAGAACGAGCGCCGGCTGCTCGAGGAGATCACGACCCTCCTGCGCACCTCGCCGCTCCGCACGACCCGCCCGACCCCGCTCGACGAGGTCCGCACGGCGATGAGCGTGTTCGACCAGACGCTGTTCGAGATCGTCCCGCAGGTCTACCGCCTGCTCGACGACCGGCTGCTCGGCGACGACGCCGGCCGCGTGCCGGTCACCGCACCGGCCTTCGTGCGCTTCGGCACCTGGATCGGCGGCGACCGCGACGGCAACCCGCACGTGACCGCGGACGTCACCCGCCAGGCGGCGGAGATCGCGGCCGAGCACATCCTGCTCGGGCTCTCCCGTGCCGCCACCCGCATCGGCAGCACCCTGACCCTCGACGCGAGCGAGACCCCGGCGGACGCTGGTCTCACCGCGCTCGTCGCCGCGCAGGAGTCCCTCGACCCCGGAATCGCCGAGCGCATCGGGGTCCGTGCACCGAACGAGACGCACCGTCGAGCGCTGCTGTTCGTCGCCGCCCGCATCGACGCCACACGCCGGGGCGAGGCCGAGCTCGCCTACCCCGGGCCGGACGCGCTCCTGGCCGACCTCCGCACCATCCAGACCTCGCTCGTCGCGGCCGGGGCCACCCGTCCCGCGAACGGCGAGCTGCAGAACCTCGTCTGGCAGGTCGAGACCTTCGGGTTCCACCTCGCCGAGCTCGAGGTCCGGCAGCACTCGCAGGTGCACCGGAACGCCCTCGCCGAGATCCGCGCCGGTGGAGAGCTGAGCGAGACCACGGAAGAGGTCCTCGCCGTCTTCCGCACGATCGCCGCGCTGCAGGCCCGGTACGGCGTCCGCGCCGCCAGTCGTTACATCGTGTCGTTCACGCAGTCGGCAGCCGACCTCGCGAACGTCCACGAGCTCGCGGTCGCCGCACTCGGGTCACCCGAGGCCGCCCCGGTGCTCGACGTCATCCCGCTGTTCGAGACCTTCGCGGACCTGCACGCCAGTGTCGACATCCTCGACGAGGCCGTCCGCACCGAGCCGTTCCAGCGTCGCCTCGCAGCGACCGGTCGCCGCCTCGAGGTCATGCTCGGCTACTCCGACTCCTCGAAGGACGTCGGTCCGGTGTCGGCGAACCTCGCGCTCTACGACGCACAGGCCCGGATCGCCGACTGGGCGAAGCACAACGACGTCGAGCTCACGCTGTTCCACGGCCGCGGCGGCTCGCTCGGCCGCGGTGGTGGCCCGGCGAACGAGGCCGTCCTGGCGCAGCCCCGCGGTTCCATCGACGGACGCCTCAAGCTCACCGAGCAGGGCGAGGTCATCTTCGCCCAGTACGGCGACAAGGACATCGCCGCGCGGCACCTCGAGCAGATGGCCTCGGCCACGCTGTTCGCGTCCTCGCCGTCGAACGAGGACCGCACGGCCGTCGCCGCCACGCGCTTCGCCGACCTCGCGCAGCAGCTCGACGACGTCTCGCGCGAGGCGTTCTACGGCCTCGTGAAGGCGGACGGCTTCGCGCCGTGGTTCGCGCGCGTGACCCCGATGGAGGAGATCGGTCTGCTCCCGCTCGGCTCCCGTCCGGCCCGCCGCGGTCTGAGCGTCGAGTCGCTCGAGGACCTCCGGGCGATCCCGTGGGTGTTCTCGTGGACGCAGGCGCGCATCAACCTCGCCGGGTGGTACGGCCTCGGTTCCGCGCTCGAGGCCGTCGGCGACGTGGAGCTCCTCCGCACCGCGTACGCCGAGTGGCCCCTCTTCGGCGCGATGATCAAGAACGTCGAGATGTCGCTCGCGAAGACCGACGAGCACATCGCACGCCGGTACCTCGAGCTCGCGGACCGCGACGACCTCGCCGCGAAGGTCCTCGACGAGATGCTCCGCACGCGCGAGTGGGTGCTGCGCGTCTCGGGCGGGAGCGACGTCCTCGAGGACCGTCCCGTCCTCGCACGCGCCGTGCGGCTCCGCAGCCCGTACGTCGACGCGCTCTCGCACCTGCAGCTCCGGGCGCTCCGCGCGATCCGCACCTCGGGCAGCACGGACCCGACGGACGGTGACCACCGGCTGCTCCTCCTCACCGTGAACGGCATCGCGGCCGGCCTGCAGAACACGGGCTGATCCACGCGGACCGGCCGTCGGTCGTCGACGCGACCGCCTCGGGCCCAGGAGGCGCGGTGCCAGCTGGCACCGTCCCTCCAGGCACGGCCGTCGTCCCGCTGGCGCGGTGCGCCGGTACCGGCTGGTGGGGCCCGCCTCCTGGCCGTCTCGGTGTCGGCAGCGCGACACCACCGCCCTTGTCGAATCGATTCGGGGGCGCGTAGCGTGGCCGACGTGACGACGGAGCGCACAGGACCGACCAGCCGGACGACCGCCCTCCCACCGATCCTGCCGCTCGCCCTGATCGTCGGCGTCTCGCCGTTCGCGACCGACATGTACATCCCGGCCCTGCCGGCGATCGCGCACGACCTCGGCACGACGCCCGGTGCCGTGCAGCTGTCCCTGACGGCGTTCCTCGTCGCGTTCGCCGTCGGGCAGCTGCTCGCCGGAC
The DNA here is from genome assembly GCF_031455235.1 of Curtobacterium sp. 320. Lineage (NCBI taxonomy): Bacteria > Bacillati > Actinomycetota > Actinomycetes > Micrococcales > Microbacteriaceae > Curtobacterium > Curtobacterium sp. 320. The sequence continues at coordinate 12,401 of NZ_JAVDSI010000020.1, forward strand.
CGGTGAGCGACGGCATCGGGCGGCGTCCGCTGATGCTCGTCGGCACGGCGGTCTTCGCCGTCGCCTCCGTCGGGTGCGCGCTCGCGCCGGACGTCGTGACGCTCGTCGTGGCGCGGGTGTTCCAGGGGCTGGCGGGTGCTGCCGGGGCGGTCGCCGGGCGGGCGATGGTCTCGGACGTGGTCGACGGGCCACGGATGGCGAAGGTGTTCGGGACCCTCGCGGCGATCAACGCGATCGGCCCCGTCGTCGCCCCGCTGGCCGGGGGAGCGGTGCTGACGATCGGCACCTGGCGACTCATGTTCGTCGTCCTCGCGGTGCTCGGTGCGGCGTTCTTCGTCGCCGTGGTCGTCCGGTTCCACGAGACCCTGCCGCGGGCGTTCCGCGGCGGGGTGGGCCTCGGTGCGAACTGGGGACGCATCCGCGAGCTCATGGGCATCCCGAGGTTCCGTGCGTACGTGCTGACCGGGGTGCTCTCGACCATCGGCTTCTTCGCGTACATCGCCACGAGCTCGTTCGTGTTCCAGACCGGTTTCGGGTTCTCCGAGGGGATGTACACCCTCGTGTTCGCCACGAACGCCTCGATGATGATCGTCACGACGCTCGTGTTCCGCCGCGTGGTCGGTCGGTTCTCGGAGGACGCGCTGCTGTCGTTCGGCCTGGCGCTCGGGACCCTCGGCGCGACGGGCGTCCTCGTGTCCGCGCTGCTCGGGGCCGGCGCGGTGCCGGTCTGGGTCTCGCTCGCCGTCGTGACCGCGGCGTGGGGGTTCGTCCTGCCGGCGGCGATGACCCGCACGCAGCACGTCGGTGCCGCGCACCCGGGGACCGCCGCGGCACTGCAGGGCGGGCTGACGTTCGGGCTCGGCGGCCTCGGCACGCCGCTCGCGGGAGCGCTCGGCGGGACGGCCGTCGCGATGGGGTCGGTGATGGCGGTGCTCATGGCGGCCGCCGTGGTCGTGCAGCTGCTGGCGACGCGACGGACCGGACGCGCCTCGACGGGTTCGTGACCCGGACCCGGTAGGTTGCAGGGTGCACCCCGCACCGATCCCAGGAGGCACCGACATGGACATCGTCGTACACGAAGCGGACGCCGGCGCCGCCGTGCTCGAGTGCAGCGGCCGACTCAACATGGTGTCGGCCCCGACGTTCCGCGAGACCGTCGCGAAGGTCGTCGGCGACGGGCGACCCCGCGTGGTCGTCGAGTTGTCCGGGGTGGAGTTCATGGACTCCTCCGGTCTCGGCGCGCTCGTCGGGTCGCTCAAGGCCGCGCGACAGGCCGGCGGAGACCTCCGCATCGCGGCGCCGTCCGACCAGGTCGAGATGGTGCTGAAGCTCTCCAACATGGACAAGATCCTCCGCACGTACCCGGACGGGGACGCCGCGGTGACCGACTGGGCATGAACGCCGCCGTGGGTGGGCACAGCCTTGACCTGGCGTGCCCGCCGGACGACGTCACGGCGGTGCACACGTTCCTCGCGACGGTGTGGGACACCGAGCCCACCGTCTCGGCCGAGGACCGGATGGCCCTCGAGCTCGCGCTGGTCGAACTCACCTCGAACGTGATCGAGCACGGCGCGGCCGGTCGCGGCGTCTCGTGCTCGCTCCACCTCGACGTCGGTTCCGACGCGGTCGAGGCGCAGCTGACCGACGACGGTGTGCCGGTGCCGGTCGACCCGTCCGCCGCGCAGCTCCCCGACGCGCTGGCCGAGAGCGGGCGAGGGCTGGCGCTCGTCCAGATGGTGGTCGACGACCTGCGCTACGAACGGGTCGCGGACCGGAACCTGTGGACCGTCCGGCGCGGGCGCCACTGAGAGGCGCTCGTGTCTGACGGAACGGTTCGTCCGCTTCGCGCAGCCCGTGGGCCGGTATCCGCAATGCGTGCGCATACATCCCGTGGGTTCCGTGCCGCCGTGTCACGATCCAGTCGATGAACGTCGAGCCCGACCCCAGGATCAGCTTCGAGACGTCCGGGGCCGACCTCGAGGCGGCGATCCAGATGTACGAGGACGCGTACGAGAGCGTGGGCTTCCAGGCGGAGCGCACGGAACGCCCGTTCAGCTACCGCTTCCGGGTCACCGGTGACGAGACGATGTCCTTCCGCTCCACCCGGTTCGACGCCCGGATGCAGGGCGAGCTCGAGTCCGGTGACGAGTACGTCGTGATGTGGCTCGCCGACGGTGGGGGCACCGTCGACGTCGGGCGGCAGGAGGTCGCCTTCACGCCCGGCACGCCGATGATGTTCCCGACCGGTCGACCGTTCGCCTTCGACCTGCAGGACGTCCGGCAGAGCCTCGTGCAGTTCGATCGCACGTTCCTCGAGGGCGTGGCGGCCGAGGAGCACGGCACGCAGCCGGCCCCGCTCGTGTTCGACCACACCCAGCCGCCGCGGCGCGAGGACCTCCGCGGGTGGAACGCCCAGGTCCGCCGGGCCGCCGAGACCGTGCTCGGTGAGGCACCGGTGTCACGGTTGGTTCTCGCGGAGACCGCCCGGGACACCGCCCTCGCGCTCCTCCGCACCTTCCCGCACACCGTGCTCGCGCCGGACATCACCCTGCCGCAGGGCGCCACCGGCCGGGTCCGCGAGGCCGTCGAGTACATGCACGCGTTCGCCCACACACCGATCAGCACGACCGACGTGGCCGAGCACGTCGGGCTCAGCGTGCGCGGGCTCCAGCAGGCGTTCCAGCGGCAGGTCGGTACGGCGCCCAACGCGATGCTGCGCGGCATCCGACTCGACCGCGTCCGCGAGGAACTCCGCCGCTCGTCGCCGGGTGACGTCACGGTCGCCGCGATCGCCGTGCGGTGGGGCTTCGCCCACCTCGGACGGTTCTCGGGGGCGTACGCCGCCCGGTTCGGCGAGTACCCGCGCGACTCGCTGCACGGCTGATCGGACCCCCACTACGCTTCGAGGGTGCGCAGACCTCGACCGTGGGTGATCGTCCCCGGGATCTGGAACTCCGACCCCGACCACTGGCAGTCGCTGTGGCAGGACGACCGGTCGGCCGACGACCCGGGCGCGGTCGTCCGGATCGCACCGGCGTCGTGGAGCGAGCCCGACCCGGACGACTGGTCCCGCGCGATCACCAGCGCCGTGGCCGCCGTCGACGAACCGCCGGTGCTCATCGCGCACAGCCTGGGCGTCCTCGCCGTCGCCGCGTGGCTCGGGCAGCGCGGACACGCCGAGGTCGCGGGTGCCTTCCTCGTGGCGCCGCCGGACCCCCTCGCGCCGGGGTTCCCCGCCGCAGCGGCCGGGTTCGTCGAGCCGGTGGCCCAGGCGGCCCCTGCGGTCCCGACGCGTCTGGTGGTCAGCGACGACGACCCGTACTGCACGCTCGACCGGGCCCTGGCGTTCGCGGACGTCCTCGGTGCCGGAGCCGTCCGGGTCGGCGCACTCGGCCACGTGAACGTCGCCAGTGGTCTCGGTGCCTGGTCGGCCGGCCGTGCACTCGTGGACGACCTCGAGCGCACGCTCTGACCCCCGCCCGCGACACGCCGTTCACCTTCGAGGCGATATGGCAGGGACTCCGGCGACACACCGGGGATGTCCGCCGAGATGAGCGTTGCGATATTTATCCTTCGATCATGGAAACGCAGTCCGGTGCACGCACCCCCCTCGTCGACCCGTTCGGTCGCGAGCTCGAGGAGTGGCTCCGTGACGCCCCGGCGACGCGCGCCCCGTACCTGTCGGACCTCGTGGTCCCGCCGGTCACCGGGCCCGTGCAGCGTCCGGACGCAGCGTCGGACGCCCCCGTCGAGCCCGCCACGACCAGCGGCGCCGCGGCCGTCGTCGACGCCGGTGTGCCGGCCGACGACTCCGCCTTCCGTCGCCCCCGCGACCGTGCTCGGCACGCCGCGGTCTGCGCGCCGTCCTTCCCTGAACCGCCGGAGCGCCTCGCCCTCCGCATCGAGGACCTCGCCGTCGAGGTGTCCTCGTCCAGCGGCCGCAGCACGATCGAGCGCATCGTGATCCTCGAGGACGAGGTCCGTCGTCGTGACGAGGACCTCGCTCGCCTCGCCGCGTGGGAGGCCACCGTCGCCGGACAGCGCGACCCCGAGGTCGAGGCCGCTCGGGCGTTCGCCCACTCCGTGTTCGCGGACCTGCTGGCCGATGCCGCGCTCGAGGCCGATCGTCGTGACCGTGCCGCGGCGCGGCGTGCGGCGACGGGCAGCGTGCCGGTCGCCGGCGTGCCCGCGTCGGCCGCCGTCCCGGCACCCGCCGTCGTCACCGCTGTCGTCGCCCCGACGGGCTCCGCGCCCGCTCCCGCGCTCGTGGACGCGACCGAGGTCGTGGACGCGATCGACGCCCCCGAGGCGACCACGCCGGGACGCGACGAGCCCGCTCGTCCGGTGCTGTCCCTCCCGGTCGTCTCACCGGTGTCCGCGAACACGCGACCCACGCCGCTCGTCCAGCCCGCGACCGGGCCGACCGTGATCGACCGTGCCGCGTTCGCCGCCGCGCTGACGGCGCACGCCGGCGCGACCGCGAGCACGCCCGTCGTGCTCCCGGAGGCCGTCGTCCCGACGACCGCCGAAACCGCCGCCCACGCGCCCGCCGCGCACACGCCCGCCGGGCACCCGGCCCACGCAGCCGACGTCGCGTCCGAGGACCGTGCCTCCGCCGGGTGGTGGACGCGCTTCGTCGCCGTCGTCCTGCGCGCGTTCGGTCGCCGCTGATCCACCGGGCAGCGGCGCATCACCCGTCGTCCACAGTGCTGCTCGGTGCCGTCGTCGTCCACAGGGCGCCCGGACCGACCCGGGCGGCTCGGTAGACTGACGGGATGCCGACGCTCCGCGAACTCCAGGCCGTGATCGAAGACCTGTGGCCCGCCGCCGGCGCCGAGTCCTGGGACTCCGTCGGGCTCGTGGTGGGGGACCCCGACCAGACGATCGAGCACGTGCACCTCGCAGTCGACGCCGTCCCGGCCACCGCCCGCGAGACGGTCGAGCTCGGCGCTGACCTGCTGCTCACCCACCACCCGCTGCTGCTCCGCGGCGTCACCACGATCGCCGAGTCGACCTACAAGGGCAGCGTGCTCGCCAACCTGGTGCGCGGCGGGGCAGCCCTCGTCGCAGCGCACACCAACGCCGACGTCGTGACGACGGGTACCTCGGCCGTGCTCGCCGACCGGCTCGGCCTGACCGACCAGCGCCCGCTCGAACCCGGTGCGGACCCGTCGACGGGCATCGGCCGCGTCGGGGTGCTCGCCGAACCGACCACGCTCGGCGCGCTCGCCCGGGCGCTGGTGGACCTCCTGCCCGGCACCGCGACCGGCGTCCGGGTCTCGGGGGAGTTCGACCGGCCCGTCCGCTCCGTCGCACTCTGCGCCGGAGCCGGCGACGCGTACCTCGGGCACCCCGACGTGCTCGGGGCCGACGTCTACCTCACGAGCGACCTCCGGCACCACCCGGCGTCCGAGTTCCGCGAGCAGGCGATGCTCGTCGGCGGGCCCGCCCTCATCGACACCTCGCACTGGGCCACCGAGTGGCTCTGGCTCGACGTCGCCGCCGAGCAACTCCGCCGCGCCGCGGGCGTCCGCGTCACCGTGAGCGACCTCCGCACCGACCCGTGGGACTTCGCCGTCCTGCCGGCCGCCGAACCCACCACCGACACACAAGGAGTCTGACCATGAAGGCAGCACCCGAGGACCAGGTCATCCTCCTCGACGTCCAGCGTCTCGACAACGACGTCACCCGGATCGCGCACCGCATCACGTCGCTGCAGAAGGGGGACCGGCTCACCGAGCTCGGCACCACGGCGGCGGGGCTGCGCGCCCAGCTCGCGGCGGCCACCGGCGAGGTCGAGGACGCCGAGCGCGAACTCGCCCGCCTCGAGTCCGACACCGCCACGGCGCAGGCCCGTGTGGAGCGTGACACCACGATGCTCCAGAACGTGTCCAGCGCGAAGGACGCCGCCGGTCTCCAGAACGAGCTCGAGTCGCTGCAGCGCCGCATCGGGGACCTCGAGACGGCCGAACTCGAGGTCATGGAGAACCTTGACGGCTTCCGCGCCCGCGTCGGCGACATCGAGGCGCAGCTCGCCGACGTCGAAGCCGCACGTGCCGGGCTCGTGGCCGAGCGCGACGCCGAGATCGCCCGGCTCGAGTCCGACCGTGAATCGGCCACGCAGAGCCGTGCCGCCGTCGCCGCGAAGGTGCCGGCGGACCTCCTCGCGCTGTACGACCGGCAGCGGGCGCGGTACGGCTTCGGTGCCTCGCTGCTGCAGGGCGGGGTGTCCACGGCGTCCGGCGTGACGCTCACGAACTCTGACCTGCAGACCATCCGGCGGGCAGCGCCCGACGACGTCGTGCTCTGCCCCGACAGCGACGCGATCCTGGTGCGGACGGCGGAGTCCGGGCTCTAGACGCGACCAGACGACGAACGGGAGGCGCGGTGCCGGCTGGCACCGCGCCTCCCGTCCGTCGTGTGCGCGCGCTAACGGGGGCGGGCCGGCCGCACCGCGCGACCCGGCGCGGGCCGGGCGCACGGTGCGGCGCACACGACCTGGTGCGGTGTCGGTCACGCCGTGGCGCGCTGAAGCGGCGCACCGAGTGCGCAACCCGGCACGGGTTCGCGCTCCGCGCACCGTGCGCCCTCGCACAGTGCCGCGGTCGGCGCCCGCGCCGCGCTTGCGCACGGAGCGTGGGGTGCGAATGGGCCGGCCGTACGCCGGGTTCTGTCCCGCCGCTCGCGCGGCGGTGACGGCCATCTCTCTCGGACCGACGTTGCCGTCGGCCTCCAGCGGTCTACCCGAGGACTCGGCGAGCAGCCTCAGCGTCCTCTGTCTGACCTTGCTCCGGGCGAGGTTTACCGAGCGGATCCGGTCACCCGGACCCCTGGTGGTCTCTTACACCACCGTTTCACCCTTACCGACGTCGCCGCCGGCGGTCTGCTTTCTGTGGCACTGTCTCGCGGATTGCTCCGGGTGGGTGTTACCCACCGCCCTGCTCTGTGGAGCCCGGACGTTCCTCGGCACTCCCGGGGGAGTGACGCGACCGTCTCACCGACCCATTCGCGAGCACGAGTCTACCGGGCGCGGACGCCGAGGTCGCGCGAAGTGCCGTCCCGACGAGACGCGCGCGGCACCTTGTGCGACCTCGGCAGGACGCGCGCGGCGTGTTGTGCGACCTCGGCGTCCGGGCGAGCCCACGCAGGCGCGTCCGACGCGTCAGGCGCTCCGCGCGGCCAGGGTCGCGGCGCCGATGATGCCCGCGTTGTTCCGGAGCGTCGCCGGGATGATGTCCGCCTGCAGGTCGAGCAGCGGCAGGAACTCCTCGTACTGCTTCGACACCCCGCCGCCGACGACGAAGAGCTCCGGGGAGAGCAGGGCCTCGAGCGTGGAGTAGTACTTCTGCAGCCGCTTCGCCCAGTGCTTCCACGACAGGTCGTCGCGCTCCTTCGCGGCGAACGAGGCGCGGGACTCGGCGTCGTGCCCGTCGATCTCGAGGTGCCCGAGCTCCGAGTTCACGATGAGCACGCCGTCGTTGATGAGCGCCGTGCCGATGCCGGTGCCGAGCGTCGTGACGACGACCAGGCCGTCCTTGCCCTTCGCCGCACCGAACTGCTGCTCGGCGTACCCGGCGGCGTCGGCGTCGTTGACGAAGTGGATGGAGCGGCCGAGCTCCTTCTCGAAGAGCGCCTCGGCCTCGAAGCCGATCCACTTCTTCGACACGTTCGCCGCGGACATGGTCTTGCCGTCGCGCACGATCGCCGGGAAGCAGACCCCGACGGGCACGTCCGACGCCGGAGCGAGCTCGTCGAGGATGGACGCGGCCACGGCGACGATGTCGTGCGGCTTCCCGCCCTCCGGCGTCGCCTTCTTGATCCGGTCGGTGGTGAGTTCGCCGGTGGAGACGTCGACGATCGCGCCCTTGATGCCCGTACCGCCGATGTCGACGCCGACTGCGAGGGTGGTCATGAGGAGCCTTTCGGTGTGGAGGTCAGGAGACCGTGAGGAGTTCCGCGCCGCGCTCGGTGACGACGAGGGTGTGTTCGAACTGTGCGGTCCACGACTTGTCCCGGGTGGAGACGGTCCAGTCGTCGGCCCAGATGTCGGCGTCGATGCCGCCGAGCGTGAGCATCGGCTCGATCGTGAAGACCATGCCGGGCACCATGACGTCGTCGAAGCGCGGGGCGTCGTAGTGGGGGATGATCAGCCCGGAGTGGAACGCCCGCCCGACGCCGTGGCCGGTGTAGTCGCGGACGACGCCGTAGCCGAAGCGCTTCGCGTACGCCTCGATGGCACGGCCGATGACGTTCACCTGCCGACCAGGGGCGACGGCCTTGATCCCGCGCTCGAGGGCGAGTCGCGTGCGGGTCACGAGGTCCTCGACCTCCTGCGACGCCTGCCCGACGATGAAGGTGCGGTTCGTGTCGCCGTGCATCCCGTCCTTGTAGGCGGTGATGTCGATGTTGACGAGGTCGCCCTCCTGCAGGACGGTGTCGTCGGGGATGCCGTGGCAGATGACCTCGTTGAGGCTCGAGCAGAGCGACTTCGGGTAGCCGCGGTAGCCGAGCGTCGAGGGGTAGGCGCCGTGCGCGACGACGAACTCGTGGCCGATCCGGTCGAGCTCGTCCGTCGTGACACCGGGGCGGATCGCCGCGCCCACGGCGTCGACGGCCTGGGAGGCGATGCGCCCGGCGGTCCGGATCCGCTCGACCTCGTCCGGGGTGTACGTGTCGCCGAGTCCGTGCTCGTGCGGCTCGGCCTTGCCGACGTACTCCGGGCGCTCGATCTCCTTCGGGACGGACCGCAACGGGGAGATGCGGCCGGCGGTCAGGTGTCCGTGTTCGTCCCGGGGCATGCGGACCACTCTAGCCGGGGCCGCGTGTCGCGCGGACGCGGCCGCCTGGAGGCGCGGTGCCGGCCCGACGGACGCCAGCTGCGCCTCCAGGCGGTCACCCAGCGCGCGGGGCGCGGCCCGCCCGCACCGCCGCCGCCCCACCTGGGTACGGTGGCGGCATGAGTGACGAACGCATCGAGTCCCAGTGGTGGTTCAACGAGAAGACGCACACCGTCGAGCAGGGCCCGCAGTCGCCGCAGCGCGACCGGATCGGCCCGTTCGCCTCGCGTGAGGAAGCGCAACACGCCCTGGACCGGATCAAGGCGAACAACGAGCGTTGGGACGACGAAGACCAATAGGCTGAGATTCCCAGCTGGACCAGCTGCACCACGGAAAGGGCGTCAATGGACAAGCAGACGGACTTCGTGCTCCGCACCATCGAGGAGCGGGGCATCAAGTTCATCCGACTCTGGTTCACGGACGTCATCGGGACCCTGAAGTCCGTGGCGATCGCCCCGGCCGAGGTCGAGGGCGCGTTCGCCGAGGGCATCGGGTTCGACGGCTCCGCGATCGAGGGACTCACGCGCTCGTACGAGGCGGACGTCCTGGCCCACCCGGACCCGTCGACGTTCCAGATCCTCCCGTGGCGCGGCGAGATCGACCCGACCGCGCGGATGTTCTGCGACATCACGACGCCGGACGGCCAGCCCGCCGTCGCCGACCCGCGCAACGTGCTCAAGCGCACGCTGGCGAAGGCGAGCGAACGCGGCTTCACGTTCTACACGCACCCCGAGATCGAGTTCTACCTGCTGAAGAGCCGCGACTGGAAGGACGGCGGCCCGCAGCCCGTCGACCGCGCCGGCTACTTCGACAACGTCCCCGGCGGCAGCGCGCACGACTTCCGTCGCCGGTCCGTCCGGATGCTCGAGGACCTCGGCATCTCGGTGGAGTTCTCCCACCACGAGGCCGGCCCCGGCCAGAACGAGATCGACCTCCGCTACGCCGACGCACTGACGATGGCGGACAACATCATGACGTTCCGCACCGTCGTGAAGGAGGTCGCGATCGAGCAGGGCGTCTACGCGACGTTCATGCCGAAGCCGATCTCCGGCCAGCCGGGCTCGGGCATGCACACGCACGTGTCGCTGTTCGAGGGCGACCAGAACGCCTTCTACGAGGCGGGCGGTCAGTACCAGCTGTCCGACACCGCGAAGCACTTCATCGCCGGCGTCCTCAAGCACGCGCCGGAGATCACCGCCGTCACGAACCAGTTCGTGAACTCGTACAAGCGCCTCTGGGGCGGTGACGAGGCCCCGTCGTTCGTGACCTGGGGCCACAACAACCGCTCGGCCCTCGTGCGCGTCCCGCTGTACAAGCCGAACAAGGGCCAGTCCGCCCGTATCGAGTACCGCGGCATCGACTCGGCGGCGAACCCCTACCTCGCGTACTCGCTGCTGCTGGCCGCGGGGCTCAAGGGCATCGACGAGGGCTACGAGCTCCCGCCGGAGGCCGAGGACAACGTCTGGAGCCTGTCCGACTCCGAGCGCCGTGCCCTCGGGTACAGCCAGCTGCCGGCGAGCCTCGACCACGCGCTGAGCCTCATGGAGGACTCGGAGCTCGTGGCGGAGACGCTCGGCGAGCAGGTCTTCAACTTCGTGCTGCTGAACAAGCGCCAGGAGTGGAAGGCCTACCGCGACCAGGTCACGCCGTTCGAGCTCGACACGAACCTCGGCGCGCTCTGACGGCACCGGGGGCACGCACCACATGACCGGTCGGACGACGACGTCGCGTTCCGAGTTGGCCCGCCTGGGCTTCGCGGAGCTGTCGGAGAGCCTGGAACGCATCGCCGACCTGGAGGCGCGGTTCGGCCCCGACCTGCAGGTGCCGGTGAGCGGGTCCCCGGCACTGTGGGAGTCCACGGCCGATCCCGACGGCGCACTCCGCGCGCTCGAGCGGCTGCTCGAGCGCGCGCCGGACGAACTGCGTCCGGTCCTCGCGGACGACGCCGCCACCGAACGGCTCGTGCGGCTCCTCGGGGCGTCGGTCGGGCTCGGCGAGTTCCTGCACCGCCGTCCGGCGGAGATCGACCTGCTCCTGGCGCCCGTGACGGCGCCGTGGTCGCAGCAGGAGTACACCGACTCGTTGCTCGCCGCGATCGATGGTGCCACGGGCGAGGACGCCCGGCTCCGGCTCCGGGTGCGCTACCGCCGGCACCTGGCCCAGATCGCGCTGTTCGACGTCCTGAACGCCGCGCCGACCGAGGCGTTCCCCGCCGTCGCGGCCGGGCTGGCCGACCTCGCCGGTGCCGCGCTCGAGGCCGCGGTGGACGTCGCCCGGCGCGAGGTCCCGTTCCCCGCGGCCGACGTCGAGGCGACGCCGCTCGCCGTCATCGCGATGGGCAAGGCCGGGGCCCGCGAACTCAACTACGTCAGCGACGTCGACGTCATCTTCGTCACCGAACCGACCCACGACGACGAGGCGGGCACGGGCGTGGGGACCGACCGTGCCGTGCTCATCGCCACGCGGCTGGCGATCGCGGCCACGCACGCCATCACCGACCTCGCGGCCGAACCGGCGCTGTGGGAGGTCGATGCGAACCTCCGGCCGGAGGGCAAGGACGGCGCACTCGTCCGGACGCTCGACTCCCACGTGGCGTACTACGAGCGCTGGGCGAAGGAGTGGGAGTTCCAGGCCCTGCTCAAGGCGCGGCCGATCGCGGGTTCGGTCGACCTGGGGGAGCGCTACGCCACCGCGGTCGCCGGCTTCGTGTGGACGTCCGCGCAGCGACCGGGGTTCGTCGAGTCCGTGCAGCGCATGCGGCAGCGGGTCACCGACAACATCCCCGACGACGAGGTCGACCGGCAGCTCAAGCTCGGGCCGGGCGGTCTGCGCGACGTCGAGTTCACCGTGCAGCTGCTGCAGCTCGTGCACGGCCGCGACGACGAGACCGTCCGGGTCCGGTCCACGCTCGAGGCGATGGACGCGCTCACCGACGCCGGCTACGTCGGCCGTGCCGAGGCCGCCCGCTTCGGTCCGGACTACGCCCTGCTCCGCCTGCTCGAACACCGCATCCAGCTCCGCCGCCTGCAGCGCACCCACCTCATGCCCTCCGACGAGGACGAGCTCCGGGTCCTCGCGCGGTCGAGCGGTCTCGCACGGTCCGCTGCCGCGCTCGAGACACGGTGGCGTGCCGTGAAGCTCGAGGTCCGCGGCCTGCACGAGCGCCTGTTCTACCGACCGCTCCTGTCCGCGGTGGCCGCGAGCGACGGCGACATCGTGCTCACCAGCGACCAGGCGGTCGACCGGCTCGGCGCGATCGGCTTCGCGGACCCCGCCGGGGCACTCGGCCACATCCGGGCACTGACGCAGGGCACGAGCCGCCGTGCGGCGATCCAGCGGAACCTCCTGCCGGTACTCCTGCGCTGGATGGCCGAGGGACCGGCACCGGACCGGGCGCTCCTGGCCTTCCGTCGGCTGAGCGACACCCTGGGGGAGTCGAGCTGGTTCCTCCGCATGCTCCGGGACTCCTCCGGCGCAGCACATTCGCTCACCACCGTGCTCTCCGAGTCGGCGTTCCTGTCCGGGCTGCTCGAACGATTCCCCGAGGCCGTGGCCTGGCTCGACGAACCGGAGGCGCTGCTGCGCCCCCGGCCGATCGAGTCGCTGCTCGCCGAGGTCACGGCGACGACGGCACGGCACGGGGACGACGTGGACGGCGCGGCCGCCCTGGTCCGGTCCGCCCGACGGCGTGAGACGCTCCGGCTCGGCATGGCCGCCGTGCTCGGACACCTCGACGTCGATGCCCTCGGCCCGGCGTTGAGCGACGTCACGGAGTCAACCCTGGCCGGTGCCCTCACGCTCGCGCGACGGGACGCCCCGGCCGGCCTGGAGTTCGGCGTCATCGCGATGGGGCGGTACGGCGGCCGCGAGCTCGGCTTCGGCTCGGACGCCGACGTCCTCTACGTGTACCGGGCGACCGAGGACGTCCCGTCCGAACAGGCTTCGCGCGCGGCGCAGACCATCGTGCGGGAGCTCGCCCGGTTGACCGACGACGCGATCCACCCGTTCGACCTCGACATCGACCTCCGCCCCGAGGGCAAGAACGGCCCCGTGGTGCGCACGCTCGACTCCTACGGGGCGTACTACGCCCGCTGGTCGCTCACGTGGGAGGCCCAGGCGCTGCTCCGGGCCCGCGGGGCGGTCGGGGACGCGCAGCTCCTGCGTGACTTCGAGCACCTCGCCGACCGCACGCGCTACCCGGAGCACATCGACGACCAGCAGGTGCGCGAGGTCCGACGCATCAAGGCCCGTGTCGAGTCCGAACGCCTCCCGCGCGGTGCGGACCCCGCCCGGCACCTCAAGCTCGGCCGCGGTTCCCTGAGCGACGTCGAGTGGTTCGTCCAGCTCCTCCAGCTGCAGCACGCGCTGACGATCCCGGGCCTCCGGACGACGTCCACGCTCGAGGCGCTCGACGCCGCCCGCGACGCCGGCCTCGTCGCCCCCGACGACGCCGAGCGTCTCGGTGCCGCCTGGCGCTTCGCCTCGCGGACCCGGAGCGCGCTCGTGCTCTGGTCGGGCAAGACCACGGACGTGCTGCCCGTCGACCGGGTGCAGCTCGAGGGCATCGCACGTCTGATGGAGTACCCGCCAGGGTCCGCCTCGGAGCTCGAGGAGGACTACCTCGGGGTCACCCGCCGGGCACGTCAGGTCTTCGAGCGCGAGTTCTACGGCGCCTGACGCCCGTCGCGACACGCCCGGACCGACGTGTTTCGCAGCGAGTTGACACGTCCTCGGAAGTGAATTCCCCGTAACGTGCAGCGTCCCCCGTTCGACATCTGCCTGTACCCCGGCAGCGCACTGATGAGCGCTCGTTACCTGGTCGTTACCGAGCATCCGGGGTGACTGGAACGTGCCCGGCAGGCGAGGCAACGCGGTCCGAGGTGACCATCCGCTGACCGGGGGTTTCCTGCAGAGGTGAGTCGCGCCTCCCGGGCCCGGGAGGTCTGCAGAACGCGCGTTGCGCAGTGAACGTGGTCCACCGGAGTGCTGTCAGCACCAGTGCGGACACGATGACCACACGCGGAGGGGGACCGTGGTGTACCCCGTAACGTGCCCGTAACGCCCCCGGTCGGGGGTCGCGTTGCGCACCGGGTCACGGTTCTGCATCAATGGGGTCACCCGAACCGGCCCTGATTCCCCAACGAAGCGGAATCTCCACCTCGAACGTTGAAGCAGGGATCGATGTTCACCTTCATTCTGCAGATCAGGCAGATGGTCGAAGGGCACCCCGAGTTCTACCTGTTCGCCGTGTACTCCGCGGTGATCTGGTTGCTCTGGTTGCTCAAGGTCATCCTGTCCGCCCGCTACCGCCCCTACACCGGCACCTACACCGGCACCACGAGCGTCATCGTCCCCGTCGTGGACGAACCGCTCGACCTCTTCCGCGACGTCATCGGCCGCATGGTCGAGCAGCGTCCCGGCGAGATCATCGTCGTCATCAACGGCGCCCGCAACGAGGCCCTCGAAGCGGTCTGTGACGAGTTCGCCCCACTCGTCCGCTGGACGCACACGCCCATCCCGGGCAAGCGCAACGCCGTCAAGGTCGGCACCGAGATGTCCAACGGCGACATCACCGTGCTCGTCGACTCGGACACGGTGTGGACGCCCGGCACCCTCGACGAGCTGCTCAAGCCGTTCGCGGACGCCTCGGTCGGTGGCGTGACGACGCGCCAGCGCATCCTCGAGCCGACCCGCAGCTGGATCACCCGCTGGGCGGACTGGCTGGAGAACTCCCGCGCGCTGTACTCGATGCCCGCGCAGAGCGTCCTCGGCCAGATCGGTTGCCTGCCCGGGCGCACGATCGCCTTCCGCCGCGACATCCTCGTGCGCGTCATGGACCGCTTCATGCACGAGAAGTTCATGGGCGTGTTCCTCGAGGTGTCCGACGACCGGACCCTGACGAACCTCACGCTCAAGGAGGGGTACCGGACCGTCTACCAGTACACCTCGCTGGTCTACACGGACGCTCCGCTGCAGGTGAAGAAGCTGTTCAAGCAGCAGCTCCGCTGGGCCCGTGGTTCGCAGTACAACACGCTCCGGATGCTCCCGTGGATGCTCGGCCACGCGCCGATCCTCGCGGTGTTCTTCCTCACCGACATCATCCTGCCGTTCATGCTGTTCGGCGTGATCGCCGGCTGGATCTACCGCGCCTTCACCGGCCAGGGCGAGAACCTCTACCAGGGGATCCTGCAGCAGTACGGCTTCTCGACCGGCTTCGTCTACGTCGCCGCCCTCATGGTGGTCTCGTCGGTGCTCAGCATGGCGATCCGGCAGATGCGGCACCTCGCCGAGAAGCCGAGCGACTTCTTCCGCCTGCCGATGTTCATCATCGTGTCGACGTTCTTCCTCATGCCGATCCGACTCATCGGTTTCTTCCGCCTGGCGCACGCGTCCGGCTGGGGGACCCGTGCCGGTGCGTACGCCGGTGGACCGATGGAGGAGGACCCCGCGGACGCGGTGCAGCCCTCGGCCGTCGCCACCCAGACCCCGGTGAGCCCGATCGACGCGGCTGCCCCGGCCCCGGCCGGTGGAGCCGGCTACGGCGACGACCAGCGCGCCGTGGACCGGGCGTTCGACGACCTGTTCGGCCCGGACGCCACCACCAACTCCACCGCGACGGTGCTCGCGACCCGCCGCTCGGCAGCCACTGCAGCGCAGTCGCAGTCGGCGACCGCGGCGGCCCCCGCCCCGGCACGCGTCCGTCGGTACAACCCGTACGCCGCGATCCCGTACTGCATCGGCTTCGCGATCTTCGCCCTGGAGGCCTTCCTCATTGTCTGACCTCATCCGCTCCTCAGGTGCCTGGTGGGCCCAGTCCAGCAAGCACGCACGACTCACCGCGGTCGGGACCACCGCCATCGTCCTCGTCCTCGGACTCATCACCTGGAACGTCTGGGTGTCCCCGGCGGGCTCGGTGTCCACCGCGGTCCACCAGGCGCTCGGTGTGACGCCGCCGAAGAAGAAGATCTCGGCGGCCGAGCTCCAGACGAAGCTCACGGCCGCCCAGGAGAAGATCTGGGCGCTCGAGGGCAAGCTCGACTCCTCGACCGCGCAGTCCGGCTCGCGTGCCGACCAGATCGCCGAGCTCAAGGCGCAGATCGCGTCGCTGCAGTCGGACCTCGGTGCTGCCAAGGCCGCCGGGGCACGGTCCGGTGACGGCGCGTCGGGTTCGGGAGGGTCGGGCGACGGTTCCGGCGGCTCCGGCGGCTCCGGGTCGGGCGACGGTTCGGGCAGTGGCTCGGGTGGTTCCGGCGGCGCCGGCAACGGTTCCGGCTCCGGCTCCGGCTCCGGCAACCACGGCGTCACGAACCCGAACGGCGGCCCCTCGAAGGACCCCGGCACGACCCCGATCGCCGTCCCCACCAAGGCGCAGATCATGGCGCAGCCGGCTCGCTGGTACGGCCTCTACACCGCGCAGTCGCCCTTCAACTGGGCGGAGTACGACGAGGTCTCGCAGCAGGTCGGCAAGGCCACGAACATGGTCGGCTTCTTCCAGGGCTTCGACCAGGACTTCAACGCCACCGCCGTCCAGCGCGCGTGGGCGAACGGCCGCCTGCCGCTCATGACCTGGGAGTCCGCACCCGCCAAGACGGGCAACGACGCGAAGTACGTCCCCGGGTACACGAACGAGGACATCGTCTCGGGCAAGTTCGACGCCTACCTCACGAAGTACGCGAAGGCCCTCGCGGCGAACGGGCAGCCGATGGTCATCCGGCTCGACCACGAGATGAACGGCTCTTGGTACAACTGGTCCGAGGGGACGGCACAGCAGAACGCAGCCGGGTCCTACGTCGCGATGTGGCAGCACGTGCACGACGTCTTCCAGGCCAGCGGCGCGAACAAGTACGTCATCTGGAACTGGGCACCGAGCCGCATCGACAAGCTCGGCAACGACAAGTACATGCAGCTCGACTACCTGCGTGAGTACTACCCGGAGTCGAAGTACGTCGACTGGGTCGGGATGAGCGGGTACTACCGCACCGCCTCGGAATCGCCGACCTTCGACAACACGTTCGGCAAGACCCTCGCCCAGCTCCGCCAGATCGCGCCGGACAAGAAGATCCTCCTCAGCGAGATCGGTGCGACCGAGACCGGGACGAGCGTGACCAACGGGCAGAAGGCGAAGTGGATCACCTCGCTCTTCGACGGCCTCGCGGAACCGGCCAACGACGACGTCATCGGCTTCTCGTACTTCAGCGAGACCGCGACCACGGTCGTGGACGGCGTCCGCACCACGAACGACTGGCGACTCAACTCCCGCGCCGACAGCCTCCAGGCCTTCGTGGCCGGCATCTCGCGCACCGACACCGACTACGACCTGCAGGAGGTCAAGCAGTGACCGCTCAGAAGAAGACCGCAGACTCCCGTCCGGCACCCGTCATCAGCGTCATCGGCACCGGCTACCTCGGTGCCACCCACGCGGCCGCCATGGCCGAGATGGGCTTCGAGACCATCGGCGTGGACGTCGATCCCGCCAAGCTCGCGGCCCTGTCGGCCGGCGAGGTCCCGTTCTACGAGCCCGGCCTGCCGGAGCTCATCACGAAGCACGTCGCCAGCGGCAAGCTCCGCTTCACGGCGTCGCTGCCCGAGGCCGTGGCCGCGGCCGACGTCCACTTCGTCTGCGTCGGGACGCCGCAGCGCGCCGGGTCGCACGCCGCGAACCTCACCTACGTCGAGAACGCCACCCGCGGTGTCGCCGAGAACCTCACGCACCCCGGCCTCATCGTCGGCAAGTCGACGGTCCCGGTGGGTACGGCCGAGCGGCTCCGCGGCATCGTCCGCGAGTTCACCCCGTCGGGCATCGACGCCGAGCTCATCTGGAACCCGGAGTTCCTGCGCGAGGGCAAGGCCGTCGACGACACGCTGCACCCGGACCGGCTCGTCTGGGGCGGTGCCTCCGCATCGGCCGACGCCGTGATCCGCGAGGTCTACGCCGCACCCATCGCCGAGGGCACCCCGGTCATCACGACCGACCTCGCCACGGCGGAGCTCGTCAAGGTCAGCGCGAACGCGTTCCTCGCCACGAAGATCTCGTTCATCAACGCGATCTCCGAGATGTGCGCGATCACCGGTGCGGACGTGTCGACCCTGGCCGACGCTCTCGGGCACGACGCCCGCATCGGCCGCAAGTTCCTGAACGCCGGCCTCGGATTCGGCGGTGGCTGCCTGCCGAAGGACATCCGGGCGCTCATGCACCGCGCGAACGAGCTCGGTGCCGGTCGTGTCGTCGGCCTCATGCAGCAGGTCGACGAGATCAACATGGGCCAGCGTGAGCGCGTCATCGACATGACGATCGACGCGCTCGGCGGCTCCGTGCTGAACCGTCGCGTCGCCGTCGTCGGGGCGGCGTTCAAGCCCCTCACCGACGACGTCCGCGACTCGCCGGCACTCAACGTCGCCGCTGCGCTGCACCTCCGCGGCGCCCAGGTCACCCTGTGGGACCCGGAGGCGATGGAGACCGCCCGCCGCTCCTTCCCGACGCTCACCTACTCGTCGTCGATGGAGGGTGCGATCGAGGACGCCGACGTCGTGCTCGTCCTCACCGAGTGGGACGAGGTCATCGCTGCCGACCCCGCGGCGCTCGCCTCGATCGTCGGGCGTCGCACGGTGATCGACGCCCGCAACTGCCTCCCGGTCGCCGACTGGGTCAAGGCGGGTTGGACCGTCCGTTCCCTGGGACGGCCCACTCCGGTCACGGGTGCACCCGTGAGCGTCGCTGCGGGGACGAACGACGCGGTGGCCACCGCGCGGTAGTCACCCGGACGCGAAGCGGGGTCTGTGCCGGGGCGGCACGGGCCCCGTTCTCGTGTGCCCGGCGCGTTCGGGCGCACCTGGTCGAATCGGGCGTACCTGGTCGGAACTTCCGACCAGGTACGCCCGATTCGTCATGGCAGCGCGCGTGTGATGGGAAGGAACGTGCGAGGGGACCGCCTGGAGGCGCGGTGCCGGCCCGCCGGGCGTGCGCCGCGCCTCCAGGCAGGCACGTTCTCACCCGGTAGCCGGGCCCGCAGGCGAGTGTCGGCACAGCGAGAACGCCCCCGCACCGGAGAAGCGGTGCGGGGGCGTTCGTGTGCGGTGCGCGTCAGACGCCGAAGTAGAGCTCGTACTCGAACGGGTGCGGGCGCTGCGCGAGCGGGAGGATCTCGTTCTCGCGCTTGTAGTCGATCCAGGTCTGGATGAGGTCCTCGGTGAAGACGTTGCCCTTCGTGAGGAACTCGTGGTCCGCCTCGAGCGCCTCGAGCGCCTCGTCGAGGGAGCCGGGGACCTGGGGGATGCCCTTCGCCTCTTCCGGCGGGAGCTCGTAGAGGTCCTTGTCGACCGGCTCGTGCGGCTCGATGCGGTTCTGGATGCCGTCGAGGCCCGCCATCAGCTGCGCGGCGAACGCGAGGTACGGGTTGCCCGAGGCGTCCGGCGCGCGGAACTCGATGCGCTTGGCCTTGGGGTTCGTGCCCGTGATCGGGATGCGGATCGCGGCGGAGCGGTTGCCGGCCGAGTAGACCAGGTTGACCGGGGCCTCGAAGCCCTTCACCAGACGGTGGTACGAGTTGATCGACGGGTTCGTGAAGGCGAGCAGCGCCGGGGCGTGCTTGAGGATGCCACCGATGTACCAGCGGGCGAGGTCGGACAGGCCGCCGTAGCCGTTCTCGTCGTAGAACAGCGGCTTGCCGTCGCTCCAGAGCGACTGGTGGGTGTGCATGCCCGAACCGTTGTCACCGAAGAGCGGCTTCGGCATGAACGTGGCGACCTTGCCCCACTGGTCGGCGGTGTTCTTGACGATGTACTTGAACTTCAGGATGTCGTCCGCGGCGTGGACCATCGTGTCGAACTTGTAGTTGATCTCCTGCTGGCCGCCGGTGCCCACCTCGTGGTGCGAGCGCTCGAGCTCGAAGCCCGCCTCGATCAGCTTGAGGGTGATGTCGTCGCGGAGGTCGGCCGTCTTGTCGACCGGCGACACGGGGAAGTAGCCGCCCTTGTAGGGGGTCTTGTTGGCGAGGTTGCCGCCCTCTTCCTCGCGACCGGTGTTCCAGGCGCCCTCTTCGGAGTCAACCGAGTAGAACGACTTGTTCTGGGTGACCGAGTAGCGGACGTCGTCGAAGATGTAGAACTCGGCCTCGGGGGCGAAGAACGCGGTGTCCGCGATGCCCGTCGACGCGAGGTACTTCTCCGCCTTCTTGGCGACCTGACGCGGGTCACGGCCGTAGATCTCGCCGTTCCGCGGGTTGTAGATGTCGAAGATCATGATCAGCGTGCGCTCGGCGCGGAACTGGTCGATGTACGCCGTCGTCACGTCGGGGATGAGCTGCATGTCGGACTCGTGGATCGACGCGAAGCCGCGGATCGAGGAGCCGTCGAAGAGCTGGCCGACCGAGAAGAAGTCCTCGTCGACGGTGGAGGCCGGGATGTTGAAGTGCTGCTGCACACCCGGCAGGTCCGTGAACCGGATGTCGAGGAACTTGACGTCGGTGTCCTTGATGAAGGCCAGGACCTCGGAGGAATCGCTGAACATGTGGGCCGATCTCCAATGGGTTGGGTGATGTCGGAGGGTCCATCTCGGCACCCTCCGACGAGGCTATTGACACCGAGTTTCCCGGACATGACTGGATTGTTTCGTGCGTGTTACGTCGACCCGTTCGCCTACGCTGGGACCATGGCCCGCAGCACCAGTTCGTCGTCCGCGTCGTCCTCCGGGGGATCGGGGCATCCCGACGGCTGGCCGGGCAAGGACCTCGGTCTGCCGGAAGAGGGGCCCCGCAGCGTCGGGCGGATCGGCCGCCGGATCGTGGCCCTGCTGATCGACGGCGCGCTGGCCGACCTTGTGGCGTACGTGACCGGTGTGTGGTCGCCGGTGAACGGCTCGGGGGACATCGCACACTCGTGGATCCAGATCGCGATCTTCGCCGTGCTGCAGATCCTGTTCATCTGCCTGCTGTCGGGGTCGTTCGGGCACGTGTGCGTCGGGCTCCGGGTGGTGCCGATGCGCGGCGGATACGTCGGGGTCTGGCGGCCGGTGGTGCGGACGGTGCTGCTGTGCCTCGTCGTGCCGGCGCTGATCATCGACCGCGACAGCCGTGGGGCGCACGACCGGATCGCGGGGACGGTGTTGGTGCGGCGCTGAGGGGGCTGTGGCGCGGAGGGGCGAGAGCGCGGCCGTGCGGAGCGCGTGGCGCGGGCGGCGCGAGAGCGCGGCGCAGCACGGTGCGAGGTTCCGTCGTCAGTGCGAGCAGGCACCGGTCCCACGGTGCGCCGAACCTCGCACGGTGCGCGATCGACCCATCGCCGACGTTCGGACCGCCAGCGCACGGGACCCGCGCTGCACGGTGCGAAGTGCTTCGCCGGGCGTGGAGTTGCCCACTCGGCGCCGCACGACGAGCCCGCACCGCCTGGTCGACCTCGCACCGACTGGCGAGAGCCGCACCGTGCGAGGCCGCCGACGTCGCATGACGCCGCGCGGACGCCGTACTGCGCGCCGCCGCACTGCGCGACGCCGCCGACCCCACCGCGCCAGCGCCCGCCCTGCCAGGCGGCGCGCGGACGCAGAACGCCCCCGACCTGGCACGGTCGGGGGCGTTCGTCGGCTGTTGGGGAGTCCGTCAGCGCGGACGTCCCGCGCGGGCCCGCATCGGGTCCATCCCCTTCGGGATCGCCGCGGCCGGGCTCTGCGTGAGGGAGTCGAGCCGGTTCGCGACCGCCAGGACCTCGTTGCGGTTGAGCGCCTTCTTGAACTTGTTCATGGCACGGGGGAGCTTGTGCAGCGTCACGGAGTCGTCACCGTCGCCGTCCTTGCCGCTGGCCACGTGCACGACGTGCACCGGGACGTTCGGGACGATGCGCTGGACCTTGCGGCGCTCCTCGTCGACCTGGCGGTTGAGGTTGCCGCGCTGACCCTCGGTGATGAGCACGACGCCCGGGGTGCCGACGGCCCGGTAGACAGCGGCCTGCGAACGACCGTGCACCGCGACCGGCATCTCGCTCGAGCGCCACTGGCGGCGGAGCGAGTTCGACAGCACGGCACCGACGGCACCGGGCTGCCCCTCGATCTGCGAGTAGGCGGCACGTTCGGCCAGCCGACCGAGGACGATCAGGAAGAGCAGCACACCCAGCAGCACGCCGGCCACGATCCAGAGGATGACCGCGAGCCAGTTCTGCCCGGGCAGCAGCAGGGCGAGCAGAACGCCCAGCACCACCGGGACGACGAACGCCAGGGCGAACCACCAGACGGAGCTCGGGTCCGCCCGACGGGTCATCGTGAAGACCTGGTACATCTGCTTGAGACGACCCGGCTCCTTCGCCGTCGTACCTTGAGAACTGCTGCGTGCCATGCGACCAGGATACGGCCTGTCCCGACTTCCGAGGACCGTCGATGCTCTGGCTGTGGGCGAACAGCGTTCTCCACAGGACGGCGTCCCGTCCGCCGGAGGCTGGGCGGGCCCGGCCAGGCTGTCCGGATGCAGACGCTCTCCGATCACGTCCGGTGGCACGCGGTGGACGACGAGCAGCCGTTCCTCGCCTGGGTCGCCGACCGCGCCGCCATCGCCCCGGATCCCTCGGCACGGCACCTCGTCCCGGTCGTCGACGTCGGCCGGCTGGCGGACGGACGGCTCGCCGTCGACGTCCTCCGTCCCGCGGGGACGGTGCTGTCCGCGGCACTCGACACCCTCGGCACGCCGACCACCGGTGTCGCCGTGACGCTCACCGTCCCGATGCTCGAGCTCGCGGTGACCGAACGCTCCGGCGCGGTGCAGATCGGCTCCGCGGGGCTCGACGACGTCCTGGTGGACGATGCCGGTGCGGTCGTGCTGTGCGACCGGCCACCCGGGTCGGACGGCGTCCGTCGGTCCGACCAGAGCGGCGCGAGGGTCCTGGTCCTCGCGGCCCGGCTGGTGTGGGAGCGGATCGACGCACGCGCGCCGGACCGTCCGGCCGTCGATGGCGCCCTCGCCGAGGCCCTCGACGGCGACACGACGGCGGTGCGTGCGGCGTTGGCGGTGGTCCGAGCGGCCGCGGCGCCGCGCCCGGTCCGATGGGAACGGCCGTCGGACGACCTGCTCGTCGGGCTGCCCGAGCGCACGGCGATGCCACCGCGGCCGGCTGGTTCCCTCGAGACGGCGCTGCGCGGGGTCGTCCAGCACGGCCTCCTCATCGGCGGTGGGAGACGGCTGCCGCTCCGACGCGCGCTGGTGGGGGTCGTGGTCGCGGCGGGCCTGACCGCGGCGGTGGTCTTCACGATCGGCTGAACACGCCGGCAACGGGGAACGGCCCCGATCCACGGAGGGATCGGGGCCGTCCGGAGTACGACGAGCGCTGGGCTCAGTACCCGAGGTTCGGGCCGAAGTTGCCCTCCTCGAGGCGGTTCTTCACCGCGACGAGGTAGCGCGACGCGTCGGCGCCGTCGATGATCCGGTGGTCGTACGACAGCGCGAGGTAGACGAACGAACGGATCGCGATGGCCTCTTGCCCGTCGACCTTCACGACCGCCGGACGCTTCGTCACGATGCCCGTGCCGAGGATCGCCGACTGCGGCAGGAACACCACGGGGGTGTCGAACAGCGCGCCACGCGAACCGGTGTTCGTCAGCGTGAACGTGCCACCCGCGAGCTCGTCCGGCTTGAGCTGGTTGTTGCGGGTGCGCTCGGCGAGGTCCGCGATCGACTGCGAGAACTGCGCCAGGTTGAGCGACGCCGCGTCCTTGATCACCGGGGTGAGCAGGCCGCGCTCGGTGTCCACCGCGATGGAGACGTTCTCGGTCTCCGGGTAGACGATCTCCTCGCCCTCGACGGTCGAGTTGATCTTCGGGTGCGCCTTGAGCGCCTCGGACGCCGCGAGGGCGAAGAACGGCATGAAGGAGAGCTTCGAACCGGTCTTCTCGAGGAACTCGGCCTTGTGCGCGTCACGGAACTGCGCGACCTTCGTCACGTCCACCTCGACGACGCTGGTGAGCTGCGCGGTCGAGGTCATCGACTGCACGGCGCGCTCGGCGACGACCTTGCGGAGGCGGGTCATCTTCTCGCGGGTGCCACGCAGCGGCGACACCTCGGCGACGAACGGCCCGGACGGAGCCGCAGCGGCGGAACCACCGGCGGCCGGGGCCTTGGCAGCGGCTTCGGCGGCGGCGAGGACGTCTTCCTTGCGGATGCGACCGCCGACGCCGGAGCCGGTGACGGTCGAGAGGTCGACACCCTGCTCGTTCGCGAGCTTGCGCACGAGCGGGGTGACGTAGCCGGAGGCCGAGGCGTCCTGCGTCGGGTTCGGCACCGAGGCACTGGCGGCCGAGCCACCCGAGGCGGCAGCCGGAGCCGGAGCGGCAGCCGGAGCCGGGACCGCTGCCGGCGGGGCAGCGGCGGGCGGCGGGACCGGAGCGGCCTGCGGCACCGGGGCGGCGGCGGGCGGTGCTGCCGGGGCCTGCGGCGCAGCGGGCTGCGTCTGACCGGCGGGCGCCGGCTCGGGCTCGGTCGGCTCCGGGGCAGGGGTCTCGGACTCCTGCTCGGTGCTCGGTGCCGCCTCGGGCTCCTCGGCGTCGGCGGCGGCCTCGTTCGAGGACTCGTCCGACTCGGTGGAGCCGCCGTCGGAGGAACCACCGTCGGACGACCCGTCGCCGATCTTCACCAGCGCGGTGCCGACCTCGACGGTCTCGTCCTCCTGCACGAGGATCTCCTCCACGACGCCGGCGATCGGCGACGGGATCTCGGTGTCGACCTTGTCGGTCGAGACCTCGAGCAGCGGCTCGTCGACCTCGACCCGGTCACCGACGTTCTTCAGCCATCGGGTCACCGTGCCCTCGGTGACGCTCTCGCCGAGCGCCGGGAGGTTGACGGATTCGCTCATCGGGTGGACTCCTCTTCGCAGGGGTGGTTCGTGGTGGTGGTCATGGTGTTCACAGTGCGTGCAGCGGCTTGCCCGCGAGGTGCAGGAACGCCTCGCCGAGTGCCTCGTTCTGCGTCGGGTGCGCGTGGACGAGCGGCGCGACGTCCTCGGGGTAGGCCTCCCAGTTCACGGCGAGCTGTGCCTCGCCGATGAGCTCGCCGACCCGGGCGCCGATCATGCTGACGCCGACGACGGGGCCGTCGACCACACGGACGACCTTGACCGAACCGGACGTGCCGATGATGTGGCTCTTGCCGTTGCCGGCGAGGTTGTACTCGTACGAGTCCACCTTGTCGGCGCCGAACTGCTCTTCGGCCTTGGCCTGCGAGAGACCGACCGATGCGACCTCGGGGTCGGAGTACGTGATCTTCGGGATGTTCTTGTCCTCGATGATGACCGGGTTGAGCCCGGCGATCTCCTCGGCGACGAAGATGCCCTGCTGGAAGCCGCGGTGCGCGAGCTGCAGGCCCGGAACGATGTCGCCGACGGCGTACACGTTCGGGATGTTCGTGGCGAGGCGCTCGTTCGTGGTGACGAACCCGCGGTCCATCGCGACGCCGACCTCGTCGTAGCCGACGTTCTGCGTCACGGGGCCACGGCCGACCGCGACGAGCAGGATGTCGCCGTCGAAGGTCTTGCCGTCCTCGAGCGTGACGACCACGCCGTTCTCGTGCTGCTCGACGCCCTGGAACCGGACACCGAGCGAGAACTCGATGCCGCGCTTGCGGAACGCACGCTCGAGCTGCTTCGACATCGACTCGTCCTCGGCCGGGACGAGGTGGGGGAGCGCCTCGACGATCGTCACCTCGGCACCGAAGGACTTCCAGACGCTGGCGAACTCGACGCCGATGACGCCACCACCGAGGATGACGACCTTGTTCGGCACGTAGTCCATGCGCAGGGCGGTCTCGGAGGTGATCACGCGACCACCGATCTCGAGGCCGGGGAGCGACTTCGAGTAGGAGCCGGTCGCGAGCACGATGTTCTTGCCGGTCACGGTCTGGTCGCCGACCTGCACGGTGTTCTGCGAGGTGAGGCGGCCCCAGCCCTCGACGACGGTGATCCCGCGTGCCTTGATGAGCCCCTGGAGGCCCTTGTACTTCGACGAGATGACGCCCTGCTGGTACTCGATGACCTTCGGGACCTCGACACCGGCGAACTCGGCGATGACGCCGTACTTCTCGGCGTCGCGCGTCGCGTCGGCGACCTCGGCCGCGTGCAGCAGCGCCTTCGTCGGGATGCAGCCGCGGTGCAGACACGTCCCCCCGAGCTTGTCTCCCTCGATGAGCGCGACGCTCATGCCGAGCTCGGCGGCCCGGAGCGCAGCGGCGTAGCCACCACTGCCGCCACCGAGGACCACGACGTCGTAAGTCTGTTCCGTCACCTGGTGCAACTCCCTCGTGCGTGTCGGGACCGATCGGGCCCCACTGGACACCGCGGCGGCGGCGTCCGACGGTCGGACCGCATGGTTCCGGTCCCGTCCCGTTGGTTTCCGGCGGGGGCGCGTCGAGCGCGCCGTCCCGCCGGAGTCAAACCTACTACTTGGCCTGGAGCTCTTCTGCGAGCGAGATGAGCGTCCGGACCATGGCGCCGGTCGCGCCCTTGCCGAGCCACCCGTAGCCGCCGCCCTTGTTCTCCGACGGACCGGCGATGTCGAGGTGCGCCCACGGGATGCCCTCGCCGACGAAGCGCTCGAGGAACTTGCCCGCGAGGAGCATGCCGCCCGCCGGGTTGCCGACGGTGGCGTTGACCATGTCGGCGACCTCGCTCGCGAGTCGGGCGTCGAGCTCCTCGGGGAGCGGCATCGGCCAGATCGGCTCCGCCACGGCCCCGGCGACCGCGCGGACCTGCGCGACGAGGTCGTCGCTGCCCATGAGGCCGGTGGTGCGGTCGCCGAGCGCGACGACCTGCGCCCCGGTCAGCGTCGCGACGTCGACGATGGCGTCGGGCTGCTCGAGCGACGCGGCAGCCATGCCGTCACCCAGCACGAGTCGGCCCTCGGCGTCGGTGTTCGTGACCTCGACGGTCTTGCCGTTCTTCAGCGTGAGGACGTCGCCGGGGCGCGTCGCCGAGCCGGAGGGCATGTTCTCCGCCAGGCACAGCCACGCGGTGACGCGGACGTCGAGTCCGAGATGCGCGGCGGCGACGGTCGCGGCGAGGACGGTGGCGGCACCCGTCATGTCGGTCTTCATGCCGAGCATGGAGGCGGCCGGCTTGAGCGAGAGACCACCCGAGTCGAACGTGATGCCCTTGCCGACGAGTGCGAGGTGCTTCGTCGCGGACTCCGGCGCGTACCGGACGACGACGAGCCGCGGTGGGCGCTCCGAGCCGCGACCGACACCGAGGATGCCGCCGAAGCCCTGTTCCTCGAGCGCGGTCTCGTCGAGGACCTCGACGGTGAGGGGGAGCCCCTCGGCCTGCGCACGGGCGACGTCGGCGACGTCCGCCGGGCCGAGGTCACCGGCAGCGGTGTTGACGAGGTCGCGCACGAGCGTGGCGGCGTCGCCGACGATCGCCGGGCGGACGGTGGCGTCGGCCGCGGCGGAGGGTGCCAGCACGGTCACCTGCTGGTCCCCGCGGGCGGGACCGGTCGTGCCGGCGCCCTTGTGCCGGGTGAACGAGTAGGCACCGAGCGCGGCGCCCTCCAGTGCGGCGTCGATGAGCTCGGTCGTGTCGGTCGGCAGCGCGAGGACGATCGACGACGCGAGGGGGAGCTGGCGGACCGCGCTGCCGGCGGCCGAGCGGAGTGCCGCTGCGTCGGTGCCGGAGCCGAGCCCGATGAGCGCGATGCCATGCGCGTCGACACCGACGGCGGGGATACGCACGAGCTGGTCCTTCGCACCGGTCGCACCGATGGCGGCGAGGTCGATGCCGTCCAGCGCGGAGAACGGCGTCGTGGCGGGCGGCGCGATGGTCGCGGGAGCGCCGTCGGACCCGGGCCGGACACCGAGCACGAGGACGTCGGCGGAGATGGAGGCGGGAGCGGAGGAGTCAGTGGAGAGCGTCGGTCGGACCATGCCCCAACCCTATCCAGCAGGTGTTCGCTGTCGGCGTGGTCGCCCGGCACCGGGGGACACCGGCTCCCCGCCTAGCATGGGGACGGTGAACCACCCCGAGGAGCTCTACACCTTCGCCGAGGACGCGCCGTCCGTCCCCGAGGGGCTGCACCTGGTCGCCGGACTCACCGGGTTCGCCGACGCCGGCTCGGCCGTGGCGCAGGTGACGACCGCCGTCCTGGACGACCTCGAGACGGAGCTCGTCGCCGAGTTCGACCCGGACGTCCTGCTCGACTGGCGTGCACGCCGCCCGGTGATCACCTTCGAGCACGACCACATCGCCGCCGTCGAGCCCCCGCGGCTCCGGCTGCACCTCGTGCGTGACGAGATCGGCCAGCCGTTCCTCTTCCTCTCCGGGTACGAGCCGGACTTCCAGTGGAACCGGTTCGTCCGCGCGGTCACCGACCTCGCCGCCCAGCTCCGGGTCGCCGACACCACGTGGGTCCAGTCGATCCCGATGCCTGTCCCGCACACGCGCCCGATCAGCCTCACCGTCTCCGGCACGCGCGCCGACCTCGTCGAGCAGATGAGCGTCTGGAAGCCCGAGACCCAGGCGCCCGCGAACGTCCTGCACCTCGTCGAGCACCGGCTGTCCGAGCTCGGCGAACAGGTCACCGGACTCGTCCTGCTCGTCCCGCACTACCTGTCCGACACCGAGTTCCCGGACGCCGCCGTCGCGGCGCTCTCCGGCATCTCCGCTGCCACCGGCCTCATCTTCCCCTCCGACGAGCTGCGCGAAGAAGGACGCGAGTTCCGCACCCGCGTCGACGAGCAGGTCGCCGGCAACGAGGAGCTGCAGCGTCTGGTCGGGGTGCTCGAGGAACGGCACGACACCTACATGGAGGGCAACCCGATCGCGTCGCCGCTCACCGGCGTCGACGGGCAGGTCCCCACTGCAGACGCGATCGCCGCCGAGCTGGAACGCTTCCTGGCGGACCGCCGAACCGACGGCGACGCGAGCGGCGACTAGCCGTACCGACCAGCCGCACCGACATGGCGGAGGCGGGTCGCGCCTCCTGGGCCGTCGGACGGGAGGCGCGACACACGTCCGCCCCGCTCGTCACGTTCTCCACAGCCCGTCCCGGCGGCGGTGCCGCCCCCGCTAGCCTGGTGACGTGAACTCCCGCCGCGCCTTCCTCGTGTGGGGCGTCGCGGTGCTCGCGTACGTCCTCGCGGTCGTGCAGCGGTCCTCGCTCGGGGTCTCCGGGGTCGACGCGCAGGACCGCTTCGCGGTGTCGGCGGCGGTGCTGTCGACGCTCGCGGTCGTGCAGATCGCCGTCTACGCCGGACTCCAGATCCCGGTGGGGATCGCCCTCGACCGCGTCGGGCCGCGCCGACTCGTGCTGCTGGGGGCCGCGCTGCTCGTCGCCGGCCAGGCCGTGGTGGCGGTGTCGCCCACCATCGGGCCGGCGATCGCGGGGCGTGTGCTCGTCGGCGCCGGGGACGCGATGACCTTCATCTCCGTGATCCGCCTCGTGCCGATGTGGTTCAGCGGGCCGATCCTGCCGCAGATCTCGCAGTGGACCGGCAACCTCGGACAGGTCGGGCAGATCCTGTCGGCGTTCCCCTTCGCCGTGCTGCTGCACACCGCGGGGTGGTCGCCGGCGTTCGGCGTCGCCGCGGCCGCGAGTGCCGTCGGGCTCGTGCTGGCGTTCGTCTTCGTCCGGAACGGCCCCGTGCCGGTGCGTACCGACACGATCCCGCTGCCGCACACCTGGCGGGGCGCGTTCCACACCTTCGGGCACGCGCTGCGGCGTCCCGGTACCCAGCTCGGCTTCTGGTCCCACTACGTCACGCAGTCCTCCGGAACGGTCTTCTCGCTGCTCTGGGGCGTCCCGATGCTGCGCGGGCTGGGGTACTCCCCGTCCGAGGCGGCCGGCTTCCTCACCGTGATCGTCGTCACCGGGTTCGTCGCCGGGCCGGTGCTCGGCGTGCTCTGCGCCCGGTTCCCGCTGCGGCGGTCGAACCTGGTGCTCGGGATCGTCGTCGCCCTCGCCGTGGTGTGGACCGCCGTGCTCGTGTGGCCCGGACAGCCGCCCACGTGGTTGCTCGTCGTGCTCGTCGTCGTGATGGGGATCGGCGGGCCGGGGTCGCTCATCGGGTTCGACTTCGCGCGGTCCTTCAACCCCGTCGGCTCCCTCGGGTCGGCGAACGGCGTGGTCAACGTCGGCGGGTTCCTCGCCGCGTTCGTGATGATGTTCCTGATCGGCACGATCCTCGACCTCGCGTCGTCGGCGTCGGGGCAGACCGTGTTCGCGTGGACGAACTTCCGGCTGGCCCTCACCGTGCAGTACGTCGTGGTCGGGATCGGTGTCGTGATGCTGCTGCACGCCCGTCGTCGCACGCGCCGGGTGCTGCACGCCCAGGACGGAATACGGGTGGGGCCGCTCTGGGTTGCACTCGTTGCGCGCCTGCGGAAGCGGAGCGTGCAATAATGAACGCGGACCCGTTCGGGCCTCCTGTGTCTCGGAGCACTCCAGTGCGCCGCAGAAACCGGGGGACTTGACATGGGTCCTAGTGCTGCCCGGAACGGTAGGACCTGATGACGCGGGAGACCGCGGCGCAGGCCCTGGGCGGCGAGGGAGGCCACGACCCCACGAACGTGGCACGACGAGAGAGGTGATCGCATGGCTGCCCGGAGCACGACGATCGATCCCACGAAGGACACCGAGCCCGAGGGCACCGCAGCAGAGAGCGCTGCGGAAGCCGAGGGGACGGCCGCGCCGAAGAAGCGCGCCACCAAGACCACCGCCAAGAAGGCCGCCCCGAAGAAGGCCACCCCGAAGGCGAAGAAGAAGGCCGACGACGACGAGGACATCGACGAGGAGACCCCGGTCGCCGAGGCCGACGCGACCGACGACGCCGACACCGAGACCGACGAGAAGGACACCAAGCCGGACGCCGCAGCAGCTGTCGCCGCGGGTGCGCTGGTCATCTCGCAGTCCGACGACGACGAGGCGCCGGTCTACTCCACGACGATCACCGGTGCCACCGCCGACCCGGTGAAGGACTACCTCAAGCAGATCGGCAAGGTCGCCCTCCTCAACGCCGAGCAGGAGGTCGAGCTCGCGATGCGCATCGAGGCCGGCCTGTTTGCCGAGGACAAGCTGCAGCACTCGACCGGGCTCTCGAAGCCGGAAGAGCGCGAGCTGCGCTGGGTCGCCCGTGACGGTCAGCGCGCGAAGTCGCACCTGCTCGGCGCGAACCTCCGCCTGGTCGTGTCGCTCGCCAAGCGCTACACCGGCCGCGGCATGCAGTTCCTCGACCTCATCCAGGAAGGCAACCTGGGCCTGATCCGTGCGGTCGAGAAGTTCGACTACACCAAGGGCTTCAAGTTCTCGACCTACGCCACCTGGTGGATCCGTCAGGCGATCACCCGTGCCATGGCCGACCAGGCCCGCACGATCCGCATCCCGGTCCACATGGTCGAGGTCATCAACAAGCTGGCCCGCGTCCAGCGCCAGATGCTGCAGGACCTCGGTCGCGAACCCACCCCGGAAGAGCTCGCCCGCGAGCTCGACATGACCCCGGAGAAGGTCGTCGAGGTGCAGAAGTACGGCCGCGAGCCCATCTCGCTCCACACCCCGCTGGGTGAGGACGGCGACTCAGAGTTCGGCGACCTGATCGAGGACACCGAGGCAGTCGTCCCGGCCGACGCCGTCGGGTTCACGATGCTGCAGAAGCAGCTCGAGAGCCTGCTCGACTCGCTGTCCGAGCGTGAGGCGGGCGTCATCCGCATGCGCTTCGGTCTCGGGGACGGCCAGCCGAAGACCCTCGACCAGATCGGTGACACGTTCGGCGTGACGCGTGAGCGCATCCGTCAGATCGAGTCCAAGACGATGGCGAAGCTCCGCCACCCGTCGCGGTCGCAGTCGCTGCGCGACTACCTCGAGTAGGCCGATGCGCTTCGTCATCCCGATCCTCGTCGGGCGGATCCTCCGCGCCCTCGCACGTGCGCGGGGCGGGGGATCCGCCTACCCCGGGTACATCGTGCTCAAGCTGGTGCCGAACTTCCTCCAGCACGTCACCGCGCAGTTCCCGAACGGCGTCGTCTTCGTGCTCGGTTCGAACGGCAAGTCGACGACGACCCACATGATCTCCGACATCGTGCGGGCGCACGGGCTGCGGGTCTTCACGAACCCGTCCGGGGCGAACCTGCCGCAGGGCATCGCCTCGGCGCTGCTGTCCGAGGTGTCGCTGACCGGCAAGCTCAAGGCGGACATCGGCATCCTCGAGGTGGACGAGGCCTTCGCGGTCGAGCTCGCCGGGATCCTGTCGCCGTCCACCGTGACGATGCTCAACGTCCAGGTCGACCAGCTCTACCGGTTCTTCGAGACCGAGCGCGTCGCGACGATGATGCTCGACACCGCGGCGCTGTCGACCGCGAACGTCATCACCAACCGTGACGACCAGTTCCTCGACGCGTACGTCGGCACGGACGGCCAGCGCGTGCTGCGCTTCGGTGCCAGCGCCGAGGTCGTCGCCGCTGCACCGAACGGCCTGCAGAACGCCGACGACTTCGACCGGCAGGACGCCGTGCCGAACGTGGCCGACGCCGAGGTCGTGGTGAACACCGGCGACAGTGCGACCATCCGCTTCGACGGCGCCGAGATCTCCGTCCGCCTGCCGGCTCGCGGGCTGCACTACGCCGTCGACGCGGCAGCGGCCACCGCGACGGCGAGTGCCGCACTCGGTGCGCAGTTCCGCGCCGACGCCGTGACGTCGGCCTTCGGCACGATGAAGCCGGCGTACGGACGCGGTGAGCGACTCCCCATCGCGGGCGAGTCCGCCGAGTTCACGATGTTCAAGAACGCCGCGAGCCTCCAGCTCAACCTCGACGCCCTGCCGGACCACCCGGAACAGGTGCTCATGGCGATCGACGAGGGCACGCCGGACATCTCCTGGATCTACGACATCGACTTCTCGAAGCTCGACCACGTCGACGTCGTCTCCGGCGACAAGGCCTGGCAGATCGCGATCGCCCTCGAGCACGCCGGTGTTCGCATCGGCCGGGTCGAGCCCGACGTCGAGGCCGCGATCAAGCAGATGGAGCAGCTCGGTTCGACGACCTCCGGGACGAAGAACTTCATCGTCAACTACGAGATCATGATGATCGCCCGCAAGGCCCTCGGCCACCCGGACATGGAGAAGACCGCATGACGGCCGACCGGCTGACCATCCTGCACGTCTACCCCCGCCAGATGGGCGTCTCGGGCGACCGCGGCAACGTGGCGGCTCTGGTCCGTCGGGCCGCAGCCGCGGACATCGCCACCGAGGTGCTCGAGTACGCGCCGGGTGACGAGCTCCCCACCACGGCTGACGTCGTCGTGATCGGCAACGGACCGCTCAGCGCGATGCGGTCGCTCGGTGACGACATCGCACGCATCGGTGCGCCGCTCCGCGAGTTCGCCGCTACCGGGGTGCCCGTGGTGGCCGTCGGCGGCGGGTTCGACCTCGCCACGACCGAGGTCGTGCCGACGGACGGTGCTCCCGTGTCCGGCTTCGGGGTCTTCGACGCACGTGCCGTCCGCGGCGCCGAGCGTCGGGTGAACTACTTCGTGCTCGAGACCGCGTACCCGCTGCTCCCCGGAGCCCCGACGCGCCTCGCCGGCTTCGAGGACCACGCGACGCGGATCGAACTCGGTGCCGGTGTCCGGCCGTTCGCCGACGTCGTCTCCGGCGGCGGCAACCAGGCGGGCGCCCCGGTCGAGGGCGCGATCGTCGGCAACTCCTTCGGCACGCACACGCAGGGGCCGATCCTGCCGCTCAACCCGCAGCTGACCGACGGCGTCCTCGCCGCGGTCACCGCTCGGCTCGGCCGCGAGTACGCACCGGACCCGGAGCGCACCGCGTCGATCGACCGCTACGCGCGTGAAGCGCGGGCAACCGTCGACCGCTACGTCGACAAGGCGTTCAAGCGGATCGCCTGACGCGACCCGCAGACAGACAGGAGGCGCGGGGGCCGCTGGCACCGCGCCACCAGTCCGGTGAGCGCGCGCGGCGGTGGGGGCGACTTCGCCGCGTAGAGTGGGGTGGGGGAGGGG
>NZ_JAVDSI010000021.1:0-38159 GCF_031455235.1 Curtobacterium sp. 320
CGGTTTGTCCACCCGTGAGACTATGCGCGCGGCGCCGGAGGGGGGGCACCCCCCGGGTTCCCGGGCCGCCGCACGGGTGGCCGCGCGCGCCTCCCGCCCCCCCGCGCCCCCCGGGGGGGGGGGGGCCCCGGGGCCCCCGCGCCTCCCGTCCGTCACATGGTGAGCAGAAGCGGTCGGGTCGCCGGCGCCGACCCGACGCATTCTGCTCACGATGCGCCGCGTCAGCGGTTGAAGAAGAGCAACCCGCGCACGTACCCGGCCTGCCCGGCGTGCTGCGTGCAGTCGTCGAGGATGCTGACGAGCCGAGCGCCCCGCGTGACGGGCGGGTCCCACGCGTCGTCGACCACCGGGTCGAAGTCCGCCGGCTCGAGCGTGCCGACGTAGGCGACCGTGCGGTCGTGCACCGCGCGGAGGTAGCCGACCAGCAGGTCCGCCGAGGCACGGACGCGTCCGACGTCGTCCCGCGACATGCCGTAGCCGAGCGCCTCGGCGGGGAAGGGCAGTCCGAACCGCTCCACCCAGCCGTCCGCCGTCCACACCTGCTCGGTGCCCGCGAGGTCCGCGATCTGGGCGTCCTGCCCGCGCGCGATGTGCCACGCGAGCCAGGCGAGGGTGTTCGCACCGGCGGCCGGACGTGCGGCCAGCTGGTCCTCCGACAGCCCGCTGACGGCGCGCTCGACCGTGGCGGGGACGCGGGAGAACGCTTCGATGAGGAGTTCTGAGGGGGTCATGCCGGCAACGCTACGCGCGGTGTCCGACACCGTTCGTCACGGCTGCAGGCCGGCGATCGTCCCCGCGACGGAGACCGATCGCGAGTGGCGTTCGAGCGCAGCGCCGAGCCGGTCGAAGGCGTCGGCGAGGCCGGCGCGGTCGCCGGGGGCGATGACCTCGCGGAAAGCCGACGAGTAGACGGCGCCGATCTCGCGCGCGACCTCGGACCCGGACGGGGTGAGGTGGAGGAGGATGCTGCGGCGGTCGTCGGGGTTCGGGCGACGCTCGATGTGGTCGCGCTTCTCGAGCCGGTCGATCAGGCTCGTCATGGCACCCGTGGACAGCTCGAGGTACTCGCCGGCCTGCTTCGGGGTGATGCCCTCGCCGTCGGCGGACGCGAGGAAGAACACGAACCGGGCGTCCGTGGCGTTCAGTCCGCGGGTGGAGCTCTCGTGGTGCAGGACGCGCGCGTGCTGCATCTGCAGGACGCGGAACGCCGTCATCAGCTTCGCGACGTCGCCGTCCGGGTCGACCTCGGGGATGCCGACGGTCGGCGACACGGGGGCAGGGGGGAGCTGCGCGGCGTCGAGGGGTCGCGCGAGCGGGGTGGTGGTGTCCGTCATCGGGCGGCTCTTCTCGGGAGGGTGATCGCCAGCGCGATCGGTGGGACGGCACGGGCATGCCGCCGTGCTGCTCATTGAACAAGTATCTCACCGATTGAAGTACCCCCAACTGTGGGGGTGTAGCTTCCCTTGTGAGCCACACGGCGCTCAAGTAGCTTGATCGTCGTAGCAACCACGGCGCCGTCGCGACCAACCACCGCGGAACCCCGGCGCCCCTTTGGATCAGGAGCTCCGTCATGTCCCGTGTCACCCCGCGCGCTGCGCGTCTCGCCGCCTGGATCGCCATCCCCGCCGCTCTCGTGGCCTCGGGTGTCGTCGTCTCGACCGCGTCCTACTCGGCCTTCTCGGCCACCACGGTCAACCCGACCAGCAACTGGTCGGCCGGCAGCGTCGCCCTCACCGACGACGACAACAACACCGCGCTGTTCAACGCGACCGGCCTCAAGCCCGGCTCGACCGGCGCGAACTGCATCACGGTCACCTCGACCGGCACGCTGCCCTCGACCGTGAAGCTCTACGGCACGAACGCGGCGACGACGAACGCCCTCGCGTCGAACATCAACCTCACCGTCGAGCAGGGCACGGGCGGCGGCTTCGGCTCCTGCACCGGCTTCACCCCGGCGTCGACGAGCGGCACGCTCTACAGCGGCACCGTCGCGGGCTTCGGCTCGGCCTCGACCAACTTCGCCACGGGCGTGGGCACCTGGGCGCCGACCGGCAGCGGCTCGGAGTCGCGCGTCTACCGCTTCACGTACACCGTGTCGAGCACCGCGCCGAACACGGTGCAGGGCGGCACCGCGGCCCTCGGCTTCACCTGGGAGGCCCAGAACAGCTGAGCCGGCGACACGGGAGCGTGATCGACGCTCCCGTGTCCACCGCGTGACGTCCGGGACCGAGCCCGATGCGGGCCCGTCCGTCACCGTCCGACAACGCGCCCCCGGTCGAAGGCAGTCATGGTCAGCATCGAAGTGCACGGCGGTCCCACGCCGCACGACGTGCTCCGTGACGCCGTCGACTGGGGGCGCGTCGTCGTCGCCACGCTCGCCCGCGGTGTCGTCGCGACCCTGCTCGGGCTCGCGCTCTGGGCAGCTGCTCCCGCCGTCATCGGCTGGCAGCCGACGACGGTGATGACCGGATCGATGGAGCCGCGGCTCACCCCCGGCGACGTCGTGGTCTCCCGCCCGGTGTCGGCCGGGGACGTCCGGATGGGCAAGGTCCTGCTCGTCGACGACCCGGACCAGCCCGGGCACCTCCGCATGCACCGCTACGTCGAGGACGGTCCGCGCGGCACGATCGTCACGAAGGGCGATGCGAACCCCCGGCAGGACTCCACGCCCGTCGAACCCTCGGCCGTCCACGGAGTCGCGTTCCTGCGGGTCCCGTTCGTCGGTGCGCCGATCGTCTGGCTCCGGGCGGGGGAGTGGGGCAAGGTCGGGATGCTGGCACTCGGTCTGGTCGCGGTGCTCGCGCTCTGCACGATCGACGGATCGCTGCGGCGGTTGGTCGGTCCGGCGGGGCGCTCGTCGGACGAGGATGCGTCGCGCGACGAGGGTGGCGGGCCGGACGGTGGCGCTGGCGCTGGCGCTGTCAGGGTCGGTGGCGCCGTCGATGTCGGTGACAGCGTTGCCGTCGGTGCCGGTGACGGCCAGGAGGCGCGGGTCGACCCCGCCCCGCGCGTCGCCACGGCCCCGACCACCGCCCCCACCGCCGTCGTGAGCCGCCGTACCCTCCGTCGTGCGGACCGCCGAGCGCGTCGGTTCCGCCGTCTCGGCGGCGCGGCCGCCGTCCTCGTGCTCGCGGGCGGCGCCGGGTTCCTCCTGCCGGCGGAGGCCGTCGCCGGACCGTGGTCGCGGACCACCGTCACGTCCACCTCGTTCGACGCTCTCACCGTCCCGCAGGCCACCGCGCTCGCCTGCACCCCGAACGGCGACGGCTCCGTGAACATCGGCTTCACCTACGGCGGCCCGGCCGCGACCTCGTTCTCGGTGATGAACGGGACGACGGCACTCGCCACCGGGTCGGCCTCACCCGTGCGTGTCACGGGCTCCGGACTCCTCAATCTCGGCCAGGTGTACACCGTCACCGTCCGCGTGAACTACCTCGGGAACTGGACGTCGACGAGTACCGCGACCGCCCGGATCCAGACCGCCCTCGTCGGCACCAACCTCAGCTGCGCCTGAGTTCTTCACAGGTCGCCGCGGGGCACCCGGCGATGTCCCCGGCCGGCGCTACCGTGACCGCATGCGCATCCTGCACACCGGCGACTGGCACCTCGGCCGCACACTGCTGGGTGCCGACCTGCTCGAGCACCAGGCGGCCTTCCTCGACTGGCTCGTCGACCAGGCCCGGGCGCGTGCGGTCGACCTGGTCGTCGTCGCCGGGGACGTCTACGACCGTGCCATCCCGCCGGTCGACGCCGTCCGGATGCTGTCCAGGGTGCTCGAACGGCTGGCCGAGACGGCCACGGTCGTCATCACCCCGGGCAACCACGACTCCGCCGCACGACTCGGCTTCGGTGCCGGCGTGATGGACTCGCGGGTGCGGATCCTCGCCGAGCCCGCAGGCATCGCCACGCCGGTCCTCGTCGACGACGCCGACGGGCCCGTCGCGGTGTACGGCATCCCGTACCTGCACCCCGACCTCACCCGGTACGCCCTCGCGGCGGTGCCCGACGAGCCGCTCGCCCGCTCGCACCAGGCCGTCGTCGGTGCCGCGATGGACCGCGTCCGCGCCGATCTCGCCCAGCGGCCCGGTACGCGCAGCGTCGTCGTGGCCCACGCGTTCGTCGGCGGGACCGAACCGAGCGACAGCGAGCAGGACATCCGCGTCGGCGGGGTCGACCGGGTGGCGCGTGCCGTGTTCGACGGCATCGACTACGTCGCGCTCGGGCACCTGCACGGGCCGCAGCGGGTGGGGGACGGCGACCGCGTGCGGTACGCGGGCTCGCCGCTCGCGTTCTCGTTCGGCGAGCGGCACCAGCAGAAGTCCGTCACCGTCGTCGACCTCGACGACTCCGGGCAGGTGACGGCCGAGCTCGTGCCGACGCCCGTGCCGCGGCGGCTCGTCGACGTCCGGGCCACGATCGACGAGATCGAGTCCGGGGCGCACCGGTCGGCGGCGGACGCCTGGGTCCGCGTCGCCGTGACGGACACCGTCCACCCGGAACGGATGTACGCCCGGGTGAAGGACCACTTCCCCCACGCCCTCGCCATCACGCACGAGCCGGCCGACCGCGCCGAGCGTGCCGCAGCCCGCGCGGTCACGGCGACGTCCGACCCGGTCGAGGTGGCAGCCGACTTCGTGTCGTTCGCCACCGGCACCGGGCCGGACGACGACGACCGCGCGATCCTGACCGAGGCGTACGAAGCGGCCGCCCTGGCCCTCCAGCGTGAGGGGGACCGCTGATGTACCTGCACCGGCTCGAACTCCGCGCGATCGGCCCCTACCCGGACCTCGTGTCGATCGACTTCGCCGCGCTCGCCGCCTCCGGGGTGTTCCTGCTCGAAGGGCCGACGGGTTCCGGCAAGTCGACGATCATCGACGCCGTGGTGTTCGCCCTGTACGGCGGACTGGCCGGTGCCGACGCGAGCGACGACCGGTTGCACAGCCAGCACGCCGACCCCGCGGTCGAGCCCTTCGTCGAGCTCGTGTTCGAGACCGGTGCCGGTGTGTACCGCGTCCGACGCACGCCGCAGTACCAGCGCCCGAAGCAGCGGGGGACCGGCACCGTGAAGCAGCAGGCCTCCGCGCAGCTGTTCCGCCTCGCCGGGCCGGCCGACGTGGCCGGTGAGCCGATGTCCTCGCGCATCCCCGAGGTCGCGGTCGAGATCGCCCGGATCATCGCCCTCGACAAGGCGCAGTTCCTGCAGACCGTCGTCCTGCCCCAGGGCGAGTTCGCCCGGTTCCTGCGGTCTCCCGGCGAAGACCGCCGCAAGCTGCTGCAGTCGTTGTTCGGTACGCAGGTCTACGACCGGACGGCCGACGAACTCGCTGTCCGCCGTCGCGCCGTCCTGGCCGAGGTCGAGGGCGCCGACGCCCGGGTCCGCGACGCCCTGAACCGGTTCGCCCAGGCTGCGGGCGTCGACGAGCCGGACGAGTCCGACGTCCCCGCGACCGTCGCAGCACTCCGAGCGGCCGCCGACGCCGCCGAGTCCGCTCGCGCCACCGCGTCGCGCGCGGCCGCTGCTGCGGCGGCGCACGAGCAGTCGGTCACTGCTCGTGCAGCCGCACTGGACCGCCGTGCCGTCCTCGTCGCACGTCGTGCGGAACTCGACGCGGGTGCCGACGGGGTCGCCGCGGCCCGCGTGCGCCTGGCGTCGGGCGAACGTGCTGCTCGCGTCGCGGTCGTCGCCGACGGGCTCGACGCCGCACGCGCCCGCTCCGACCACGCCACCGCGGCGGCGGACGCCCTCCGCGCAGAGCACGGCGTGACGACCGACCGAGACGCCCTCGCCCACCAGCGGACCGCCGTGACCGAGTGCCTCGCCGCGGTCCGGCACCGCATCGACCTCGAACGGGCGCTCCCCGGCAGACGTCGGGCGATCACCGACGCCGTCGCTCGCGGAACCCTGCTCACCGAACGCCTCGCCGACCTCGACACTGCGCTCGATGCCCGCCCCGCCGAACGCGCCCGCATCGTCGAGGACGCCCGGGCCGCCGCCGCGCTGGCCGCCGGGTCCGAGGCCGCGCGGCTCGAGGTCGAGCGTGTCCGTGCACTCCGGGCCGACCTCGTCGCCCGGGCCGCGTCCGAACGGCGCGTGCAGGGTGCCGAGCAGACCGTCGTCGCCGCCCGCGCCACCGCCCACGAGCTCGTCCGGGTCGAGCAGCAGTTGCGGGAGCGCCGCATCGCCGGACTCGCCGGAGAGCTCGGCGCCGCACTCCTGCCGGGCGACCCGTGCCCGGTGTGCGGGGCGACGGAGCACCCGGTCGTCGCGACACCGCAGGACGACCACCCCACGACCGAGGCGATCGAAGCCGCGGCCGAACGTGCCCGACATGCCGAGCGCGCCCTCGGTGACGCCGCGACGGCCCTGGCACTCGAACGGGCCGAACTCGCCCGGCTCGTGCAGGTCCTCGGTGACGTCGACGACGACACCGTCGACGCCCTCGCGGCTGCGGCCGACGCAGCCGTCACGGCGGCGCACGACGCGGCCGTCCGCGTGCGCGACCTCGAACAGCGGCGGGCCGCGCACGACGAGGGAACGCGCACCCTCGAACGGCAGCGGAACGAGGTCGACGCCGAACGCGCCGTCCTCGCCGGAGCAGCCGCAGCCGATGCCGAGCGCCTCGAGCAGGACGAGTCGGCGGTGTCGGCCGCGATCGAACGCGTGGCCGAACACCTCGACGGTGCGCCGGAGACCCTGCGCCAGGGGGTCGAGTCGCTCGACGCGCTCGTCGGCCGACTCGACGCAGTGCTCCAGGCCGACAGCCGCGCGGACTCGGCAGCAGCAGACGTCCGCGAACGTGCGGCCGAAGTGGACCGGGTCCTCGCCGAGCAGGGGTTCGA
Organism: Curtobacterium sp. 320; assembly: GCF_031455235.1. Lineage (NCBI taxonomy): Bacteria > Bacillati > Actinomycetota > Actinomycetes > Micrococcales > Microbacteriaceae > Curtobacterium > Curtobacterium sp. 320. The sequence goes on from NZ_JAVDSI010000021.1 coordinate 6,841, forward strand.
CGACGTCGTCTCCGCCCGCGCCGGGGTCCTCGACCGAGCGGACGCCGAAGCACTCCGGGCCGAGGTCGCCCGTGCCGACCAGGCGCGCGCGGTCGTCGACGCGGGACTCGCCGAACCGGCGGTCGTCGCTGCGGCCGACGACGACCCGGCAGCACTCGACCTCGACGGAGCCCGCGCAGCACGGGACGCCACCGCAGCCGCGGCCGAGGCAGCCGTCCGCGCGGCCACGTCGGCGGTCGACCAGGCCGTCGCGTCCGAACGGTGCGCAGCCGAGCTGGACGCCGCCGTCCGTGCTCGCGACGACACCTCTGCGCGCAGTCGGGCCGTGGTGCGGCTCGCGGACGTCGCGGCGGGGGTCGCAGCAGCCAACCCCACCGGGATCACCCTCGGCACCTACGTGCTCATGCGCCGGTTCGAGGACGTCGTCGCCGCGGCGAACGACCGGTTGCGTGCGATGCTCGCGGGCCGGTTCACGCTCGAGACCTCCGACGAGCGGGAGTCCGGCTCACGCGCACGGCGCACAGGCCTCGCGCTCGCCGTGCACGACCAGACGACCGACACGGTGCGCGACCCCCGCAGCCTGTCCGGCGGCGAGACCTTCACGGTGTCGCTGTGTCTCGCGCTCGGTCTCGCCGACGTCGTCCAGGCCGAGGCGGGCGGGGTCTCCCTCGGCACGCTGTTCGTCGACGAGGGGTTCGGCACGCTCGACCCCGAGACGCTCGACGACGTGATCGGGCAGTTGTCGCGCCTGACCGCGGGCGGCCGTCAGGTCGGGATCGTCAGCCACGTCGAGGAGCTCAAGCAGCGGATCCCGGAGCGCATCGCCGTGCGGCGCACGTCCGACGGTGGATCCCGGGTGACGACCACGGTCTGACGCGCCCGCGCCCGCCCCCGCGCTCGCGCCCGCGCAGGCACCCGCCCCGCCCCCGCCGCGCCATCGTGCGAGGTCCCGCGCTCGGTGCGAGGCCCCCGACGTCCCACCGTCAGCGGAACCTCGCACGGTGCGAATTCAGGACGCTGCGCAACCCCACGCGTCAGGGCGACGGCGACACGTCCACCGTGCCGTCCGGCGGCGGCAGGATGTCCGCAGCGACCCACGGGAACACGAACGTGAACAGGACCCACACGATCGCCGTGAGGACGACGAGCAACTCGATCACCTTGAGCGCCGCGGGGCCGGGCAGGATGCGCCAGACGAACGGGAAGATCACTTCGACGTCTCCGAGAGTTCCTTCGGGGTGCCCTCCGACGCGGGCATCCAGTAGTCGAGCTTGGCGTGCGTGACGTACCGCTCCTTCGCCGACCACATCGGGTGGCACGCGGTCAGGGTGAGCCAGCGGTCGTCGGCCGTCGGCTCGACCCCGGGCTTGTTCGGCACCGGGGCGATGGTCTCGACGTGGTCGGGCGTGACGATCTGCGAGTCGGTGACCTTGTAGACGTACCAGACGTCGAACTTCGTCTTCGCGTCGGTCACCCGCACCACGACGTCGTCGCCGGTCTTGAGCTCGGCGATCTGGTTGAGCGGCTTGCCGTAGGTCACGCGGTGCCCGGCGACGGCGAAGTTGCCCTCGGCGCCCGGCATCGCGGTGTCCTGGTAGTGGCCGAGGCCGATCGTGTTGAGGACCTTCTCGCGGTCGGTGCCCTCGCCGATCGGGCGCTCGTAGTCCTTGCCGAACCGGGGGATCTGCATCGTGCCGAAGACGTCGGTGACGTTCGGCGGCTCGGCGAGCACGGGAGCGGGCCCGCGGTGCTCGGTGCCGGTCCCCGAGACGTCCTTCTGCCCGAGGCCGTCGACGAGCTTCGTCTGCTCGTTGACCGCGACGACGTCCGTCCACCACGCCGTCCACACCACGTACAGCCCGGTGCCGGCGCCCGCGATGATCAGCAGCTCGGCGATGAGCGAGACGATGGCGCCACCCACGGTCTGGCGGCGACGCGGTGCCCGTCGCGCAGCACCGGCCGCACCGTCGCGGCGATCTCGGCGCGACGGGAGTGTCTCGTGGGCGGTCACGGGGCTCCTGATCCGGATGGGGTGGTCGGACAGGTCTATCAGATCACGACGACGACCCCGTGACGAGGTTGTCCACAGCACCGTTACGGTGAAGTGATGCAGCACGTCCTCCGCCGGTTCGACCCGGCCGACACCGAAGCCGTCGTCGCCCTGTGGCAGGCCTGCGGTCTCGTCCGTCCTTGGAACGACCCCCGTCGCGACATCGCCCGCAAGCTGACCGTGCAGCCGGAGCTGTTCCTGGTCGCCGAGGACGCCGATGACCCCGCCCGTCCGGTCGTCGGAGCGGGCATGGCCGGGTTCGACGGGCACCGCGGCTGGGTGAACTACCTGGCGGTGCAGCCGGACCTGCAGGGCTCGGGGCTCGGGCGTGCGTTCATGGCGGAGTTCGAGCGACTGCTGACGGACCTCGGCTGCCCGAAGGTCAACCTGCAGGTCCGCGCCGGCAACGAGCAGGTCATCGGCTTCTACGAGGCACTCGGCTACACCGACGACCGCACGGTCTCGCTCGGCAAGCGGCTCATCCCCGACGCCTGACGCCCGGCCCGCTCCGGCCGCCCCGAATCTCGGCTCCGCGGACAGTTTCGCGGCCCTGCGAGCACGAAACTGTCCGCCCAGGCGAGACTCGCCCGATGCGCCGCCGCGCCCGGCCTACGCGAGCGCCAGCCCCACCGCGGCGCCGAACGCCAGCACGATCCCGGCCCACTGCACGGCAGTCAGCCGCTCCCGGAGCACGATCCCGGCGAGCACGACCGTCCCGATCGGGTACAGCGCGTTGAGCACGCTCACCACGGGCAGGGTCGCCGGGTCCTCACTCGAGTGCAGCCCCGCTTGGATGAAGACGTTCGCCGCGGCGTCGAGGACGCCGCAGGCGACCACCGTCCACACCAGGCGGGCCGGCCAGCGTCCGCCACCACGGATGCCGGGAGGCGCGGCAGACTCCGGAGTGTCGGCCGACCTCGCGGGGTCTGCCGCGCCTCCAGGGCCCCGCCCCGCGGCCCGCCCCGTGACCGCCGCCCGTCGCGTCACCACGACCGCCGCCGTCCCGAGCAGCACCGCCTGCAGCACCCGCGACACGACCAACGGCACCACCCCCGAGTCCGACGGCGTCATGTCGTACGCGAGCACGATCCCGCCGAAGCCGCACCCTGCGACCGCCGCCGTCACGAGCCCCACCGCGGTCACCCGCGCACCCGACGTGTCCCGCACCGCCGCCACCAGGACCACCGCGACCACCGCGACGACCAGCGCGACGACCGCGAGGCCCGACAACGCCGTCCCGCGCAACACCGCCACCAGGACGGGCACGACGGCGGCGAAGACGGCGGTCAGCGGCGAGAGCACGCTCATCGGGCCGATCGCCAGCGCGCGGTAGAGGAGGAGGACGCCGACGCCTCCGGACACCCCCGCGACCGCTCCCCACAGGACGGACTCCGCACCGAACGCACCCCCGACCACGACGAGCCCGATCAGCAGGGGCACGATCCCGACCGCCGCGGCGACGGCGGCGACCGTCACCGCACGGACACGACGTGACGCGAGGCCGCCGAGGAAGTCGGCGAACCCGTAGACGAGCGCGCCGGACAGGCCGAGGACGACGGTGAGCACGGCTCCCATCCTGCCCGGCCCGGTAGCCTGCGTGGCGTGAGCGTTCCCTACCACCGCCTGCCCCGCGTCGACGCACGCTGGAGGTGGTGGCGCCCGCTCGTGGCGCTGGCGTTCCTCGCCGGCTGGTACTTCGTCTCGCAGGTGATCATCGCCATCGCGTACTTCGTGCCGATCGGCGCGAACCAGGGGCCGCAGGGGGTCATCGACCTGCAGAACGACCTCGCGAGCGGGGCGCTCGACCCCACCGACCCGGTGGTGCTCTCGCTGTCGCTCGTGTCCCTCGTGGTCCTGCTGCCGGGCATCCTGCTCGCGGTGAAGATCGCGCGCGTCGGTCCCGCCGGGATCCTGTCGTCCACGCGGTTCCGGGTGCGCTGGGGCTGGACGGCCTGGTGCCTCATCCCGACGCTCGTCATCGCCGCGATCATGTTCTGCTTCCAAGGACTCGGGATGCTCACCTTCGACGGCGGCCTGGGGTGGGACCACGCCGCGATCGGCCAGTCGACGGTGTCCCTCGGCACGCTCACCACGACGCTCGTGCTCGTCATCGTGCTCGTGCCGTTCCAGGGCGCGGCGGAGGAGTACATCTTCCGCGGCTTCCTCATGCAGACCATCGGCTCGTGGATCCCGGTCCGCATCGTGGGCACGGTCCTCGCCGTCGCGGTGTCGACCGTCGTGTTCGCCCTGCTGCACATCCCGAACGGCTACAACGTCTGGGGCATCCTCGACGTCGGGTCGTTCGGCCTCATCGCCGCGATCATCGTGCTGCGCACCGGCGGCCTCGAGGCGACCGTGCTGCAGCACGCCTTCAACAACATCATGATCTTCGTGCTGCAGGCGCCGGGCTGGTCGCGGATCGACCTCTCGTCGCAGGACGCCAACGGGACCGTCGGCGGCTGGCTCGTCACCCTCGGTACCTCGCTGCTCTACTGGGGCATGGTCGAGGTGCTCGCGCGGTGGCGCCACCTCGACCGCCGCTTCGCGGGCGCGGCCGCACCGCGGTTCCGTGGTCCGGCACCGGTCTGGGCGGGTGGCGGGCGCTGGTTCGGTCCAGGAGGCACGGGCTGGGCGAGCGCCCCGGCCCGCCTCGACGAGACGGCCGGCTCGGCCGACGGGGCGGACGCAGCGCCTGTGGACAACGCCGTGGGTGTCGTCGGTCGGCCGTAGGCTCGTGGCATGAGCACCACGCCCGCGCCCGCCGCCGTGTCTGCTTCCCGAGCCGCCGCGCTCGACGTCCTGCACCGCGTGTGGGGCTACGACGACTTCCGGGGCGAACAGGCCTCGATCATCGACCAGATCGTCACCGGGGGCGACGCGCTCGTCCTCATGCCGACCGGCGGTGGCAAGTCGCTCTGCTACCAGGTGCCGGCACTCGTGCGGGACGGCGTCGGCGTGGTCGTGTCGCCGCTCATCGCGCTCATGCAGGACCAGGTCGACGCCCTCGCGGCGAACGGCGTCAAGGCCGCGTTCCTCAACTCCACGCAGGGGCCGGACGAACGTGCCCGGGTCGAACGCGCCGTGGTCTCGGGCGAGGTCGACATGCTCTACCTCGCGCCCGAGCGGCTGCGGCTCGAGTCCACGCGCGCACTGCTCGACCGCGCGCAGATCGCCCTGTTCGCCATCGACGAGGCGCACTGCGTCGCCCAGTGGGGCCACGACTTCCGGCCGGACTACCTCGAGCTGAGCGTCCTGCACGAGCGCTGGCCGACCGTGCCGCGCATCGCCCTGACCGCCACCGCGACGCCGCAGACCCACCGCGAGATCTCCGCCCGGCTCGGCCTCGACGACGCCGCGCACTTCGTCGCCGACTTCGACCGGCCGAACATCCAGTACCGCATCGAACCGAAGACCGGGGCGCTGCAGCAGCTCCTCACGTTCATCCGCACCGAGCACAGCGGCGACGCGGGCATCGTGTACTGCCTCTCCCGGAACTCGGTCGAGCGCACCGCGGCCGCGCTGTCCGAGCAGGGGATCCCGGCGCTGCCCTACCACGCCGGTCTCGACGCCAAGGTGCGGGAACGGAACCAGTCCGCCTTCCTGCGCGAGGACGGCGTCGTGATGGTCGCCACCATCGCGTTCGGCATGGGAATCGACAAGCCGGACGTCCGGTTCGTGGCACACCTCGACCTGCCGAAGTCGGTCGAGGGCTACTACCAGGAGACCGGTCGTGCCGGGCGCGACGGGCTCCCCTCGACCGCCTGGCTGGCGTACGGCCTGAACGACGTCGTGCAGCAGCGCCGGATGATCGACCAGTCCGAGGGCGACGCCGCGCACCGTCGGCAGCTCAGCGCGCACCTCGACGCGATGCTCGCCCTGTGCGAGACCATCGAGTGCCGGCGCGTCCGACTGCTCGCGTACTTCGGGCAGGAGAGCACGGCGTGCGGCAACTGCGACACCTGCATCGCCCCGCCCGAGTCGTGGGACGGCACGGTCCCGGCGCAGAAGTTCCTCTCCACCGTGGTCCGGCTCGACCGTGAACGCGGGCAGCGCTACGGCGTCTCGCACCTCGTGGACATCCTCGTCGGCAAGCAGTCGCCCCGGGTGCAGGAGCTCCGGCACGAGTCCCTCGCCACGTTCGGCATCGGCAGCGACCTGGGCGAGGCGGAGTGGCGCACCGTCGCCCGACAGCTCCTCGCGCAGGGCTACGCGGCGGTGTCCGGCGACGGGTTCGGCACGGTCGTCCTGAGCCCGACGAGCGCCGACGTCCTCGGCGGCCGCGTGCAGGTCCGGATGCGGCGCGACCCGGTGAAGGCAACCCGCGCCTCCCGCAACCGCCGGACCGTCGTGACGGACATGCCGCAGGAAGCCCTCGGGCTGTTCGAGGCCCTGCGCACCTGGCGTGCGGCCCAGGCCCGCGAACAGGGCGTCCCGGCGTACGTGGTCTTCAACGACGCGACGCTGCGGGGCATCGCGGCGGTGAAGCCGTCGGACGAAGACCAGCTAGCCGAGATCTCCGGCGTCGGCGGGGCGAAGCTCGAGCGCTACGGCCGTGCGGTGCTCGACGTCGTCGCTGCGGCCGAGTGATCGCGACACATTCCGTGGCGGGCATGCGATCGGGGTCGTGATCACTACACTCGGAGACTCCCGTCACGAGGAGGCCCGTGTGTCCGGATCGTCGAAGTACACCACGCTGAGCCGTGCCTTCGTGGCGCCGCTCGCTCGCATGATCTGGCGGCCGCGGATCATCGGTCGGAAGAACATCCCGAAGCGTGGCCCGGTGATCCTCGCGAGCAACCACCGCTCGTTCATCGACTCCCCGACGATCGGCCTCCTCGCCCCGCGGAAGGTGTTCTTCCTCGCGAAGAAGGAGTACTTCACGGGAAAGGGTTTCCGGGGCTCGGTGACGAGGGGCTTCTTCGAGGGCATCGGCGCGATCGGTGTCGAGCGCGGTGCGGGTTCGGCGGCGCAGGAGGCCCTCGACCTCGGGCTCGAGCGGCTCCGGGCCGGCGATGCGTTCGCGATCTACCCCGAGGGCACCCGGTCCCTCGACGGCCGCCTCTACCGGGGCCGCACCGGAGTGGCCTGGCTGGCCCTGACGAGTGGTGCACCCGTGGTGCCCGTCGCTCTCACCGGCACCCAGGACGTCCAGCCGGTGGGGGCGCGCGTCCCGAAGCTTGCGAAGGTCACGGTCGAGTTCGGTACGCCGCTCGACCTCTCCGGCTTCGGAGAGGCCTCGTCCGGCCGGGCTCGTCGTCACGCGACGGACGCCGTGATGGCGGCGATCCAGGAGCTCAGCGGACAGGAGCCCGCGAACGCCTACAACAACCCGCCGGCGACGATCGTCGAGCGGGTGCGGCAGGTCCTCCGACGCGACGACCCGACGGCCGCGGTCGAGCCCGACTGACGCGCTCATACACGAAAGGTGCTATTGCACATCTGAAATACTGGTGGTTCAATGGAGTCGTGCCAGGGGCACACTCCGCCCGCGTCCCGCCCGAGAACGGGACGCCCGACCACCTGATCGGAAGGCAAGCAGCATGTCCTCCACGCCGCTCTTCGACTCCATCGCCCGCCGTGCCGAACGGCCGACCCCCGCTCCGGCGGCACCGGCAGCTCCGAGCGCGCCGACCTCGCCGATGACCACCCCGGTCGAGCCGCAGGGCCCCGTGTTCGTCCCGGCGTCGCTCGTCGCTGCGATCGAGGCCATCCCGACGCGCGTGGTCGCCGCGACGACCGCTCACGCGGTGGCTCCGGAGCAGCTCGTCCTGGTCGAGGCCGTCGCCGACGCGATCGCCCGCGCCGTGGCGGACGCCGTCGTGACCGAGCTCGACCGCATCGCCCGCGACGGCGTCGTCCGCGCCTGAGTCGGCCCTCGACGAAGCCGATGTCCACGACGACGGACCGCCTGCCGATGCGCCCGCGGGGCGCCGCTCGCCACGCGGCCAACGCCCCGGCCACCGTTCGTGCTCGGCGTGCCGCAGAACGTGCGGCGGCGGACCCGACCACCGCGCCCGGCACCGGAGCCGTCACCCACTCGACCACCGGGGCGGCGGTGTCCCCTCCCGCCGCCCCGGTCTCCACCAGCGCAGAGAACCCCCAGCCCCTGCCGTCGCGACGGACGCTGCGCACCGAGACGCCCGCGATCCGCCTCACTGCCCTCGGGCATGCCGTCACCCAGGCGGTCACGCTGCCGCTCCGCTCGATCGGCTCGGCCTTCGCGTCCGCACGGGCCGTCCCGCTCACCGCGACCGCCGTCGCCGCGTGCCTGTTCGTCACCGTCGCCACGCCGCAGACGGCGACGGCAGCGAGCGTGACGTCGGTGCTCCCCGCGCTCGACGTGCAGGAGTACACGACCTCGGCGACGTCGACCGCCCGCGCCGAGCGGGACGGCTTCGCGATCGGCCGGGCACCCGAGCGTCGTGCGGCAGCGGCTCCGACGTCCGAGCCGGCTCCCGGCGCCTCGGTGGCCAGGCCCGTCGCGGGGACGATCCCGGCAGCGGGCGGCTTCGGCTCGCGGCGGGTCAGCGGCTGCGGTGCCTGTTCGACGAACCACCAGGGGCTCGACTTCGCCGCGCGCGAGGGGACGGCCGTCGTCACGGCGATGTCCGGACGCGTGGTGTCCGCCGGGGTCGTCGGCGGGTACGGCAACCAGGTCCTGCTGCAGCACGCCGACGACTCCCAGACCCGGTACGGGCACCTCTCCCAGATCGGTGTCCGGGTGGGGCAGACCGTGACGGCGGGGCAGCGCATCGGTGCCGTGGGGAACACCGGCGTCTCGACCGGGTCGCACCTGCACTTCGAGGTCCTCCACGGTGGGGCGGCCGTCGACCCGGCGGTGTGGCTCCGGGACCGCGGACTGCTCTGATCGACGGCGCGTACCGTCGAACGGGCGACCGCACGGTGCGGCGCAGGGACGGAGACGCGCGTGCGGGTGACGGTACTGGGGACCGGGGCGATGGGTGCCGGGGTGGCTGGGTCGCTGCTCCGCGAGGGCCACACGGTGACCGTGTGGAACCGGAGCGCCGACAAGGTCGCTCCGCTGGGTGAGCAGGGTGCGACCGTGGCGGACGACCCCGGTGCAGCGGTGGCCGATGCCGAGGTTGTGCTGCTGACGCTCTTCGACACGGACGCCGTGGTGGACGTCCTCGAGGCCTCCGCGGGCGACGCCCCGACCGACGCCGTGTGGGTGCAGTGCTCGACGATCGGCGTCGCCGGCACCGAGACCGTCGTACAGCTCGCCGCGAAGTACGGGATCACCCTCGTCGAGGCGATGATGCTCGGCACGAAGGCACCCGCTGAGCAGGGCACCTTGACGATGCTCGCAGCCGGCCCCGCGGACGTGCTCGACCGCATCGACCCGGTGCTCGACGCGATCGGCGCGAAGACCGTGCGTGCGGGGGACCAGGTCGGTGCCGGGACCGCGCTCAAGCTGGCGGCGAACGCCTGGATCGCGTCGATCACGGCCGCGACCGGGCAGTCGCTCGCGGTCGCGAAGTCGCTCGGGCTGGACCCGGCGCTCTTCCTCGAGGCGATCGACGGCAGCGCCAGCGACTCGGCCTACGCGCACACCAAGGGCGGGTCGATCATCGAGGGGTCGTTCCCGGCGCAGTTCGCGCTCGACGGTCTCCGGAAGGACATCGGCCTCATCACCGACGCCGCGCGCAGCACGGGGGTGTCGACGGTCCTGCTCGACGCACTGGGCCGGGTCTACGCCGACGCCAGCGCTGCTGGACACGGCGGCGACGACATCGCTGCCGTCGGCACGGCGTTCTAGCGCAGGTCGTCACGCCGGACCGTGCGGCGCCCGTCCCGTCCGAGGAACCGTCGGAGCGCGTTCGTCAGGCGCCCCACGGTCTCGTCGTTCATCGTGTTGGCGAGGTCGAACGCCTCGCGCGCGGGATCGGCACCGGCCTGGATCCGACGGAGTGCGGCGTCCGCACGGGCCCGGGCGTCGAGCTCCGCCAGGGGCATGTCGTCCTCGGGGTCGTGCGGCGCGGGCGTCGCGGTGCCGTCGGTGCCCGTGTCTGCCATGCCAGCAGGCTACGCGGACCGGCTGACGCGGTGCCCACGACCGGCGACATCGACGCCGTCCACGACGCGGACCATCTCGTCGAGGAACGACACGATGACGGCCATGTCGTCGGTCGACAGGTGCTCGGTCGCCTCGACCGCGCGCGAGTCGAGCTGGTCGATCACCTGGAGCACCTGGCGCATCGAGCCACCGGACGCGGTGAGGATGACGCCGCGACGGTCGTTCGGGTCCGGGTGGCGTTCGACGTGCCCGCTCCGGACGAGCCGGTCGACGAGTGCCGACGTCGACGCCGGGGTGATGTCGAGGTGCTCGGCGAGGTCCTTCGCGTTGACCGTGCGGCCGGCCTCTTCCGCGTCGAGGAGTGCGCGGAGCGCGAGCAGGGCGTTCTCGCCGATGCCCAGTGCCTCACGCGCGCGTCGCTGTGCTGCGCTCTCGGCGCTCCGGTACCTGCGGAGTGCGTTCAGCACGTCCACCGCGTCGACCCGGGAATCCTCGCCGTACCAGAACCCCGCGGCGCTCGTCGTCACCTCGGTACTCATGGTCACAATGCTAGACGCTCTAGTTAGATTGTCTAGCGAGCGCGGAGAGTGGACCGGGGACGCACGCCGGACGTCCAGGATCGGACCCGGCACACGGGCGCACCAGCGGGGTCCGCGCCGAGCCGCAACACCCGTGACGCGGCGACGAAACACCCTCGCAATCCCCGGTCAGTAGGTTCACGGCATGCAGGAGCCGACGTGCTGAGCCGACTCGCGGGGAGCGTGTTCCACGTCGGGAGCGCCGTGGAACGGGCCGAGGTCGTCGCGCGCATGCTCGACGTGTACGTCGCCCGCGGTGAGCCCGCAGGGGTCGAGCACGACCGGGCGGTCGCCGCCGAGCTCCGGGCGGTCGTGGGGGCCGCGGGACCGGCGAACGACCCGGACCGGGCCTCGACGATCGACTCCCTCGCCCTCGACCGGCACGAACCGGCGTCCATCGCATCGGCCGTCGCGGTCGCGCGGGACAACGCCCGGCGTGCCCGCGAGGTCGTCTCCACCGAACTGTGGGACTGCCTCAACGTCACCCGGTCGCGGATGCCCCGCAAGGTCGCACCCGATCGTGCTCACGAGTTCCTGGCGTGGGTGCGGGAGCGCAGCGCCCTGGCGATCGGGGTCGTCGAGGCCGATGCGAGCCACGACGAGGTCTGGGAGTTCTTCACGCTCGGGCGTGCGCTGCAGCGGTGTTCCGTCACGGCGCGACTGCTCGCGTCGGGGCTGCTCGACCCGGAGTCGGGTGCATCGTGGACGACGGCGCTCCGGGCGTGCGGCGCCGGCGAGGCGTTCCAGCGCGGCCGCGACCACCACACGCCCGGGCCGGAGGACGCCGCGGCGTTCCTGCTCCTGGACGAGCACAGTCCGCGGTCGCTGCGGTTCCTCGCGCGGCGGGCGGACGAGTGCCTCGCCGACGTGGCGCCGTCGTGCATCGCCGACGAGGTGCGTGCGTTCGCGGACACCCGGGCAGGCCTCGAGTCGGTGTCCGACGACGGCGCGGTGCTGGCAGCCCGCGCTGCGGGGGAGCGGCTCGCGGCGGCGGCGGACCTGGTGGTGCAGGCCCTTGACGAACGCGTCTTCGCCGCGCCCGAACCCGCGCGCTGAGCCGCGCCCGAACCCGCGTGCCCGACTGCGCCCTGGACCGACGTGACGACGGACGGGAGGCGCGGTGCGGGGCCGACCCGAGCCTCCCGTCCGTCAGGCGGTCACGTCAGACCGCGCTGGACCGGTCCGCGACCGCCTCGTCCCGCTCCAGGTCCTGCCGCAGCGCCGCGCGCGACGCGCGGGTCCCCACGACCGGCACCGCGTGCGTGATCGCCAGGTGCAGCCGGGTGTCCGCGTCGTACCGCACCCGGAAGCGCTCGTACCGGATGAGCCACACGAGCGCGATCGCCAGGGCCACGAACCCCGATGCCGCGCCGACCGCGATGGCCCAACGCGGACCCCACGCGTCGGCGACGGCGCCGACGATCGGGGCGCCGATGGGGGTGCCGCCCGCGAAGATCGCCATGTAGAGGGCCATCACCCGTCCGCGCATCGCGGGCTTCGTGGTGGTCTGGACGAGGGCGTTCGCGGTCGTCATGAACGTCAGCGACGCGAGCCCGACGAACACCAGGACGATCGCGAACGACCAGTACGTCGGGGCGACGGCGGCCGCGACGCAGGCCAGGCCGAACCCGGCGGAGGCGATCACGAGCGTGCGCATCCGCGGGCGGTCGCGGCGTGCGGAGAGCAGGGCGCCGGCGACCGAGCCGATCGCCATGACCGAGTTGAGCAGGCCGAACTCGCCCGCCCCCTTGTGGAACTCGACGCGGGCCATGGTCGAGGTGAAGATCGGGAAGTTCACGCCGAACGTCCCGACGACGAAGATCATGCAGAGCACGACGATGATGTCCGGTCGGGTCCGCACGTACTGGAAGCCCGCGAGGATCTGCCCCTTGCCGCGCTTCGGCCGGATCCGTTCGGCGAGCTGCGCCGGATCGACGAAGCGGAGCGCGACGAGCACGGCCAGGAACGATGCGGCGTTGATGACGAACACCCACCCGGAGCCGATCGCCGCGATGAGCACGCCGGCGACCGCGGGGCCGATCAGCCGGGCGGCGTTGAAGGAGGCCGAGTTGAGCGCCACGGCGTTGGCGACGTTCTCGCCCTGCACGACGTCGGACACGAAGGCCTGGCGGATCGGGGTGTCGAACGCGGCGACGATGCCGAGCGCGAGTGCGAACCCGTAGAGCGACCAGATCGTGGCGGTGTCGGTCAGCACCATGATGCCGAGCCCCAGGCCGAGGGCACCCATCAGCCCCTGCGTCAGCATGAGCATCTTGCGCCGGTCGAACCGGTCGGCGGCGAGCCCGGTCAGGGGCAGGAGGAGCAGCTGCGGACCGAACTGCAGGGCCATCGTGATGCCGACCGCGATGGCGTCGTTGTCGGACAGCTTCGTCAGGACGATCCAGTCCTGGGCGGTTCGCTGCATCCAGGTGCCGACGTTGGACACCAGGGCGCCGGCGAACCAGATGCGGTAGTTGCGGCCGGACAGGGAGCGGAACATGGCGGTCACTGCTGGGCCAGCCTCCTCATGATCTCGGTGGCGTCCGCGAGGGTCCGCCGTTCTGCGTCGGTGAGCTCGGCGAGCCGCGGGGTGAGCCAGCCGTCCCGACGACGACGGGTCTCCTCGACGAACGCGGCACCGGCACCGGTCGCCCCGAGCAGGACCTTGCGGCGGTCGTCGCCGTGGTCGCCCTTCGAGACGAGGCCGCGCTCGACGAGGACGGCGATCGTCTTCGTCATCGACGGTGGGGTGACGCCGTCCTGCCGGCTGAGTTCGGCGAGGGTCATCGGGCCGTCGCGGTGCAGTCGGGCGAGCGCGGCGAACTGGGCATCGCTGACGGTGGTGTCGGCCTTCTGCGCACGGAGCGTGCGGGAGAGGCGGTTCACCGCGATGCGGAGGTCGGTGGCGTCGGTCACAGGTCGTTAGCCTAGCAAATTAGTTCAGCGAACGAACTGGTTTTCGGGTGTATCGTGCTGTTGAACAACAGGTGTTGTCCAGAGAGAAGGAATCATGTCCGAGTTCGAGGGCAAGGTCGCCATCGTCACCGGTGGCGGCAGCGGTATCGGCGAGGCCGTCGCGAAGGAGCTCGCCGCTGCGGGCGCGACGGTCGTCGTCACCGACATCAAGCGCGACGCCGCACAGCGGGTCGTGACGTCGATCGAGGAAGCCGGCGGGACGGCGAGTGCGTTCGAGGCCAACTCGGCCGTCGCCGCCGACAACGAGCGCATGGTGCAGTTCGCCGTGGACACCTACGGAGCCCTGCACCTCGCGGTGAACAACGCCGGCATCGGCGCCGCACCGCAGCCCATCGGCGAGTACGACGTCGCCGCGTGGGACCGCGTGCGTGCGGTGGACCTCGACGGGGTGTTCTACGGCCTCCGCTACGAGATCCCCGCGATGGTCGCCGCCGGCGGTGGCGCGATCGTGAACATGTCGTCGGTGCTCGGCTCGGTCGGCATCGCGCAGAACGCCGCCTACGTGGCGTCGAAGCACGCGCTGGTCGGCCTGACGAAGGTCGCCGCCCTCGAGTACACGGCGCAGGGCGTCCGGACGAACGCGGTCGGCCCGGGCTTCATCGACACGCCGCTCGTGCGCGCGTCGCTCTCGCCCGAGGCGCTCACCGCGCTCGAGGCCGAGCACGCGGCGAAGCGCCTCGGCACCGATGCCGAGGTCGCGGCCCTGGTGCTGTTCCTGCTCAGCGACAAGGCGTCCTTCATCAGCGGCAGCTACCACCTGGTCGACGGCGGCTACAGCGCCCACTGACGCGCTGCGTCCGTGCGCGGGCGCGGGCGCCGGCGCCGCATGGTGAGCAGAAATGGTCGGGTCCGGCGTGCGGACCCGACCATTTCTGCTCACCGAGCGCGCGCCTGCGCGCGCCTGCGCGCGCCTGCGGGGTGCGCGGGCGTTCGCGCGCCCCGGGCCGTCGGACGGGAGGCGCGGCGGGCGTGAGCGGGTCTGCCCACGCGAGCCGCGCCTCCCGTCACGCATGGTGAGCAGAAATGGTCGGGCCCGGCGTGCGGAACCGACCGTTTCTGCTCACCAAGCGCGCCCGTGCCCCCGCGCGCCCGCGCGCCCGCGCGCGCGCGCCCGCGCGGCGCTCAGTGGAACTGCGGGATCGTCATCCAGATGCCGAAGAGCACGGCAGCGATGCAGACCGCGAAGCACAGCCCGGCCCCCGCCAGCGCGAGCGGGGGCGTGTGGCCGGACCGCGGGGTCTCCTGCGCGTACTGGGTGTGCTCGCCCCCGGCGTCGACCGGTTGGCCGGTGCCGAGCAACCGCAGCCCGAGCGTGTAGAGGAGCACCACGCCCACGGCGGCCACGAAGCCGACCCCCGCGACGGTGCCGATGCTGGTGAAGTCGATGTCCATCGTCGTCCCCTTCAGTTCCGGGCCGCGACGGGCTCGCGCTCGGCCTCGTCCGCGGTGATGTCCTCGTGCGAGACCGGGCGCCGCTTGGCCAACGCGTAGAAGGCCAGTCCGGCGGCCAGGGCGAGCACCGCGACCAGGACGAGCCCGATGGTGGACGTCGAGGCGACCCAGGTGGCGAGGGCGCCGACGACCGCGGCCGCGGGCAGCGTGATCACCCACGCGACGACGATGCGACCGACGACCGACCAGTGCACGTCGGCGAGCTTCTTGCCGAGGCCGGAGCCGATCACCGAGCCGCTCGTGACGTGGGTGGTCGAGAGCGCGAAGCCGAGGTGCGAGGACACGAGGATCGTCGCCGCCGAGCTGGTCTCCGCCGCGAAGCCCTGCGGGGACTGCACGTCGGAGATCTTCTTGCCGACGGTCTGCATGATCCGCCAGCCGCCCATGTAGGTGCCGAGGCCGATCGCGAGGCCGCACGCCAGGATCACCCAGAGCGCCGGTCCGGTGCCGGCGGACTGGTAGTTCGCGGCGATGAGGGTGAGCGTGATGACGCCCATCGTCTTCTGCGCGTCGTTCGTCCCGTGGGCGAGCGACACGAGCGACGCCGAGATCGTCTGGCCGTGCCGGAAGCCCGTCGCCGCACCGTGGGTGGTCGCGTTCTTCGTCAGCGTGTACGCGATGTACGTCGCGACGAGGGCGATGACACCCGCGATGACGGGGGAGAGCAGGGCCGGCAGGACGACCTTCGAGACGACCGTCGCCCAGTCGACCGAGTTCAGGCCCGCGCCGATGATCGACGCGCCGATGAGCCCGCCGAACAGCGCGTGCGTCGAGGACGACGGGAGGCCGAAGTACCACGTGGCGAGGTTCCAGAGGACGGCGCCGACGAGTCCCGCGAAGATCATGGTCGGAGAGATGTGGATGCCGTCCTGCCCCTCGCGGATGATGCCCTGCGAGACGGTCTTCGCGACCTCGGTGGACAGGAACGCGCCGACCACGTTGAGGACGGCGGAGATGAGCACGGCGGTGCGGGGCTTGAGGGCACCCGTGGCGACCGAGGTGGCCATGGCGTTCGCGGTGTCGTGGAAGCCGTTCGTGAAGTCGAACACGAGGGCCACCACGATCACCAGCACGACGGTGACGAGGACGTCCATGCGCGAGACGCTAGGCCTGCTCCGAACCCGCTGCGTGAACGCCGGGTGAACACCGGCGGCCACCTGGCTGCGTCCGACCCGTCTGCGAGGATGCTCACGTGCCCACCTTCTCCGCAGCGCGAGGCGACGCCTCGTTCACCGACGCGCACGGCGTCGACATCGTCTACTCGACCTGGCGTGCGGCGCGTCCGAAGGGCATCGTGCAGATCGCGCACGGGGTCGGCGAGCACGGACTCCGGTACGAGCCGCTCGCGCAGGACCTCGTCCGCGCGGGCTGGACCGTGCACGCGAACGACCACCGCGGGCACGGTCGGACCGGCCTCGCGCAGTGGGACGGCGACCACGCCAAGCTCGGACGGCTCGGCCCCGGGGGTCTGCGGGCCGCGATCGCGGCCGTCGAGCAGATGAGCGCCGTCGCGCGCGAGGACACCCCCGGCGTCCCGCTCGTGCTGCTCGGCCACTCGTGGGGCTCGCTCATGGCCCAGCGGATCGTGAACACGTCGTCCGGGTCCTACGACGGGGTCGTCCTCTCCGCGAGCGCGTACCGGTTGCCGGGCTGGATGAACAGCGGCGACCTGAACGCCCGGCACGCGGGCTCGGGGCCGACCGCGTTCGAGTGGCTCACCCGGGACCGGGCGGTCATCGAGGCCGTCGCGGCCGACCCGCTCGCGGTCGAGGCGGACGTCATCGGCCTCTTCGGGCTGCGGGACGCCCTCCGGCTGCTCGGGGTCCCGCGTCGGGGCATCGCGCACGACCTGCCGATGCTGCTGCAGGTCGGCTCCGAGGACTCGCTCGGCGGCCCGCGGTCGGTCGAGCGCCTCGCGCAGGCGTACCGGCGGCGCGGGGGCCTCTCCGACGTCACCGTGCGGGTGTACGAGGGGGCGCGGCACGAGGTCTACAACGAGACCAACCGCGACGAGGTCGTCGCGGACCTGGTCGCGTGGCTGGACCGGGCGGTCGCGCGCACGTCCTGAGACGGTACCGGCTGACGGCCAGGAGGCGCGGGGCGGCGCCGCCCCGCGCCTCCCGTCCGACGCGGCGTAGGCTCGTGGTGTGCACGGTGAGTACAAGGTCCCGGGAGGCAAGCTGGTCGTCGTCGACCTCGAGGTCGTCGACGGGGTGATCGACCAGTTCCGGCTCGCCGGGGACTTCTTCCTCGAACCGGACGACGCGCTGCCGCTCATCGACGCCGCCGTGGACGGGCTGCCGGCAACGACCGACGCCGCGGGCATCGCCGCCGCCGTCCGTGCCGCCCTGCCGGAGGACGCCGTCCTGCTCGGCTTCACGCCCGAGTCCGTCGGGGTCGCCGTCCGCCGTGCCCTCTCGCGCGCGTCGACCTGGCGTGAGTACGACTGGGAGATCATCCACGAGGGTCCGATCAGCCCGAACGAGCACCTCGCGCTCGACCAGGTCCTCACGGAAGAGGTCGGGGCGGGTCGCCGCGGCCCGACCCTCCGCATCTGGGAGTGGGACCAGCCGGCCGTCGTCATCGGGTCGTTCCAGTCCCTCAAGAACGAGGTCGACCCCGAGGGCGCCGCGAAGTACGGCGTCGACGTCGTCCGTCGGATCTCCGGCGGCGGCGCGATGTTCATGGACGCCGGCGCGATCATCTCGTACTCGCTGTACGTGCCGACCGACCTCGTGCAGGGCATGACCTTCGCCGACTCGTACGCGTACCTCGACGAGTGGGTGATCGAGGCGCTGAAGTCCCTCGGCATCGAGGCCTACTACCAGCCGCTCAACGACATCTCGTCGACCAAGGGCAAGATCGGCGGGGCGGCACAGAAGCGGCTCGGCACCGGATCGCTGCTGCACCACGCCACCATGAGCTACGACATGGACGGCGAGAAGATGGTGCAGGTGCTCCGCATCGGTCGCGAGAAGATGAGCGACAAGGGGACGACCTCGGCTGCGAAGCGCGTCGATCCGCTGCGCTCGCAGACCGGGCTCACCCGGGCGGAGATCATCGACCGGCTCATCGCGACCTTCACGAAGCTGTACGGGGCGCACGAGGGGCACGTGACCGCGGACGAGCGGCGGCGTGCGCAGGAGCTCGTGGCGTCGAAGTTCGCGACGCGGGAGTGGCTCGAGCGCGTCCCCTGATCAGCGCTCCGCGGACAGGTCGTCGTCGTGGTCGTCTCCTGCTCCGTCGTCGTACTGGATGCCGGTCGCGATCGTCCGACCCACGCCGTCCGGGCTGAACGTGGTTCGCGCGAGCGGGGCGAAGGCCACCCACTCGCCTGCAGCTGCGTCGTCGTCCTCCTCGTCGTCGTCGAGCTCGCCGGTGTCGTCGGCGGAGCGGGTGCCGAGCAGCTTCCGGGTCAGGGCGCTCCGCTCGGTGAGCAGCGAGTCGAGCGCTGCACGCAGGTCGACGTCGGCGGGCTCGGCACCGCGCAGGGCCGCACCGAGGACGCTCCGCCGCATGAGCTCCTTGGCGAAGGAGCCCGTCGTGCCCTCGGCACGCTCGGCCGCCTCGGCGAGGGCGGCCTCGGAGAAGGGCAGCGAGCCGGCGTACCGACGGAAGAGCCGGACGCGCTCGGGCAGGGCGGGGAGCGGGATCTCCACGGCGAGGTCGACCCGGCCGGGACGGTCCGCGAGGGCGCGTTCGAGCACGGACACCCGGTTCGTGGTCATCACGAAGGCGACGTCCGCGTCGCCGTCGAGCCCGTCGAGGGCGTCGAGCACCTCGAACAGCAGCGGCTGCGGGGAGCTGTGGCGTTCCATCGCGACGAGGTCGATGTCCTCCATCACGACGAGTGACGGCTGGAACGTCCGGGCGATCTCGGCCGCGGCTCCGATCGCCGCGATGCTCGAGCCGGTGAGCAGGATCGCGGTGACTCCGGTCGTCCGGGTGAGGAGGTGCCGGATCGTGAGCGTCTTGCCCGTCCCGGGAGGGCCGTAGAGGAGCACACCGCGCTTGAGGTGCTGTCCGGCCGCGAGGAGCGCCGCACGCTGCTCGCCGATCCCCACGACGTGGTCGACCACCTCGTCGAGCACGCCCGCGCCGAGGACGACGTCGTCGGCGTCGACCTCGGGCCGGCGGAGGAACGTCGCCCCGGCATCGGACCCGTACTCGGACTGCACGAACGAGAGGACCTGTCCGCGCAGGACACTCCGCTCGATCATCAGGGCACGGAGGCGGAGCAGGAACGCGGTGGCGGCGTCCTGGTCGGGTGACAGGATCTCGAGGCTGGCGCGGCCACGGCCGTACTCCGGCTTGGCGGACCGCTGGACGACCGCGACCGGAGCGCCGTCGAAGGTGAGGAACCGGAGGCCGAACGACACGACCCGACGGGTGGTGTCGGCACCGGTGGCCCGGGTGGCGTAGCTCACGGGGCCGGGCGCCCACCGCATGTGGGGGTTCGCGATGAACTCGCTGACGGAGCTGTGGAACCGGCTGTCGTCGCCCGCGATGCCGACGAGGGCGTCGGGGTCGGTGCCGGCGAGCTCCTCGAGGGCGATGTCGGCGTCGACGAGGCGGTGGTCGGGGAACTCCTCGGTGACCACGGGGACCGACTGCGGGTCGACGCCGAGGTGGGCGCCGATCCGTTCACCGATCGGTGTGGTCACCGCCTGCTGTTCGGCGGCGGCGAGTTCGTTCGCCTTCTCGATGTAGCGGGCGAACGCCCGCATGAGGTCCCGGTCTGCGTCGTCGAGCACGTCGCCATCCTGGCACGCAGCGCTGGAACGCGTGCGGCCGCACGTGGTCGGCCGCCCGGGCGGTCGGGGGCACTGTGGGGTTCCGGGCCGCGCGTGGTCGGCCGCCCGGAGAGGGGGGTTCCGGGCGGCCGCAGGACCAGTGTGGGTGTCGTCCTGAAGAACGAGCCATGTGGATCGTGAGAATCCTCCGCGCGGCGGATGTCCCCGTCCGATCGCCGACGTAGCGTCGTGTGCGTGAACTGGTTGATCCTCCTGGGGGCGGTGGCCGCCGCGGCCGTCGTGATGTGGATCGCCGATCGCGTGGGGTGGATCGACCTGTCGAACAAGGCCACGCGCAGCGGCGGATCCGGCGGTGTGGTCTCGATGATGGACGAGGTGTTCGCGCCGACCCGTCACGAGACGCAAGTGGAGTACGAACGGCAGTCGCGCCTCCCGAGGGAGGCACCGACGCCGGCGGACGACGACCACGACCTGCTCAGCGGGAGCGTGCTCATCAAGGTGCCGGCGGTGCGCAGCGCCGGACGGCACGCGGTGCGGGCCGGGACGCACGACCGGTCGTACTGACGACTCGTCCTGGCGGGAGCCGACAACGCGCGAGCCGCGTCAGCGGGTCGTGAGCTCCTGGTAGTCCGGGTGCCGCTCGATCCAGGCCGCGACGTAGCTGCACTGCGGGACGACCCGGCGCGAGGACCCCGAGCGGACGTCGTCCAGCGCGTGCTCGACGAGGATCGAGGCGTGACCACCGCCGCGGTGCGCGGGGTCCACCTCGGTGTGGACGAAGCGGATCTCGTCGCCGTCGACCTCGTACGCCGCGAAGCCGATCACCTCGCCGTCCTCGACGAGGGAGTACTGCTGCTTGTCGGTGTCGTTCCGGACCTCGGGTGTCGCCATGGAGCAGACGCTACGCCCCTCCCGAAGAAGGGCCTGTGTGCGCGCTGGACGCCGGGCTAGGGTCTGATCGTGCAGCACGAGACGACCCCGCCGTTCCGCTTCCGGACGCCTCCCGGGTGGCCGACACCCTCCGCCGAGTGGGTTGAGCTGCACCAGGCCGCCGAGCCCGCACCGGGGTGGTCGCCCGCACCGGGGATCCCGCCCGCACCCGAGGGCTGGCGCTTCTGGGCCCCGGTCCCGCGGTCGTTCCGGGGCTTCGTGCCGGCCGCCGCCCGCCGCGTCCGCGTCGCGCAGTGGACCGGCCTCGTGGTGGCGCTCCTCGCGCTCGCCGCGGTCATCGTCGTCGCGGCGCTCGGTGGTCTGGCCGTGGTCGGACTCCTGCCGCTCGTGGCCGGGATCGCGGTGCTGGTGGTGTGCTCCGCGCGGGCGGGCGAGCTCGCTGACCGGACCGCGGCCTCGATCCGGGACGATGCGGCGGTGTGGCGGCGAACGGAGGTCCCGGCGCGGGCACGGGCGGCGTTCCCGGACCTCGACGAGGACGCAGCCGTGGCTGCCTGGGAGGCGTCGGCGTGGGGGCTGCCCGCCGTGCGGGCGTTCGCCGTGGCGGACACAGCACCGAAGCGTTCGCCGCTGCGCCACCGCACCCGCACGGTCGTCGCCGTGACGGCCGGTGCCGCCGCGCTCCTGCTCGTCGTCGGCGCGACGACGGCCGTCGACCCGGTCGTCCGTGCGCTGCAGAGCGACGGGCAGACGCTCGCGTACGGGCTCCAGGACACCGCACCCGACGGCAGCGTCCCGGACGACAGCGGCCCGGACGACGACGCACCGGACCAGGACGCACCGGACCCGGAGGACCAGGCGCCGTGGACCTCGGACGACGGCACGGTCACCGCGTCGTTCATCGGCGACGACGAGACGTGGCAGGCGACCTGCGGAGCGATCGACTTCGCGGACGGCTGCTGGTCGTGGCAGATCGACAGCGAGTGCGACGGGCCGGCCCAGGTCACGGTCGGGTTCTCCACCACCGAGGGCGGTGACGACGTGCGCACCGACACCCGCACGGTCGTGCTGACCTCGGGGCGACCGCTCGTCCTCACCGAGCAGGGGCCGGAGGAGTGGGGCGGCATCCGCGACGTCATCTGCTCCACTGCACCGGAGCACGCCGTGGCGCTGACCCGGAGCCCGCTCGACTCCGACGCCGAGGACGCCGACGGCTCCTGGCCGGACGGCTGCGTCGACTACGGCTGCGCCGGGTGGGAGGTCACACCCGAGGCATCCTGCGACTCGGCGACCGTGCAGTTCTCCGTCGACGAGGAGGTCGCGACGCTTCCCGGTCCGCACGACCTCGTGGTGGCGACGGCACTGCGCGCGGGCGAACCGGTGGACGTCTGGGCCGGCGGCGCGTGGCTGCCGGACGACGATGCGACGATCTCCCAGGTGACCTGCGGCTGAGCCGGGCTGCGGGCTCCGCGGGGACCGGACGCCGCGTGGACCAGAATGGTGCACGTGCACAGCGGCGACGATCGAGGACCGGACCGGGTGGTCCTCGGCGACAACCTCGACGTCCTGCCGACCCTGGCGGACGGCTCGTTCACGCTCGTGTACCTCGATCCGCCGTTCAACACCGGCCGCTACCAGCGTCGGCACGCGAGCGCCGCGGTCCGCGAGCCGACGGTCGGCGACGAGGCCACAGCTGCCGATCGCCGACGTGAGCGGGTGACGGGCTTCCGGGGGAGCTCCTACGAGCGCGTCCGCGGCGACCTCATGCGCTTCGACGACCGGTTCGAGGACTACTGGTCGTTCCTCGAACCGCGGCTGCTCGAGGCGTGGCGGCTCCTCGCCGAGGACGGCACCCTCTACCTCCACCTCGACTACCGCGAGTCGCACTACGCCAAGGTCCTGCTCGACGCACTGTTCGGCCGGGAGTCCTTCCTCAACGAGATCGTCTGGGCGTACGACTTCGGTGCGAAGTCCCGGTCGCGGTGGCCGACGAAGCACGACACGATCCTCGTCTACGTGAAGGACCCGTCACGGTACTGGTTCGACTCCGAGGCGGTCGATCGTGAGCCCTACATGGCGCCGGGACTCGTCACGCCCGAGAAGCGCGAGCGCGGCAAGCTCCCGACGGACGTGTGGTGGCACACGATCGTGTCGCCGACCGGCAAGGAGAAGACCGGCTACCCGACGCAGAAGCCCGAGGGTGTGCTGCGCCGCATCGTGCAGGCGTCGTCGCGCGAGGGCGACTGGGTCCTCGACTTCTTCGCCGGCAGCGGGACGACGGGCGCGGTGGCTCGCGCGCTCGGCCGGCGGTTCGTGCTCGTGGACGACAACCCGGTCGCCGTCGACGTGATGCGCCGACGGCTGCCGGGGGCCTCGTTCGACATGGTCAGCCCGTCGGACGCGTCGGCGGGCTGACCACGTCGCTACTCGGCTGAGTGACGCCCGTGCCCGTGCTCGTCGGGCCTGGAGGCGCGGCTCGCCTCCGCAGCGTCGCCGCCGGTGGTGTCCGTGGCCGCGTCCGTTGCGGCGTGCGCGGCTCGGGTGCGGATCGCGCCCGTGGTGGTGGGCGGCTCGTCGACCGGCGCGGCGGCGGAGTGTGCGCCGTGCGTGGTCGCGTCGGGCAGTGGTGCGCGGGTGCCGTCGAGGGTGACGGTGGAGGCACCGGCGGCTGCTCCGGCCGACCGGGTCGTCGACTGCCCGACACCGACACCGACCGCGGAACCGGCCGAGCGCGGCTGCGAGACCACGTCCGGCGAGGTGGGGACGACCGCCATCGAGCCGGTGTCCGGCGAGACCAGCGATCCCGTCCGGGCGGCTGCGTGCTGGGCGTCGACGGTCAGGCGGTCCGCGTCGGCGGTCGCCCGCTCGTTGTCCGCCCGCTCGGTGTTCGCCTGCTCCTGCAGTGCCGAGACCTTGCGGAGCGGCGGCACGCGGAAGAACCAGGTGAGCACGAAGGCGAGCAGGATCACGGCGAGGCCGACGTAGTAGACGACCACGGCGGAGTCGCTGAACCCGACGAGGAACGGCCGGGTGAGGCGCTTGTCCGCGCCGTTGAGGAACGACGTGTCGCTCGTCGACGAGCTGGTCGAGGAACTCGCGCTCGAGTCGCCGCTCTTGAGCTGCTTGACGAGCGTCGGGGCGACCTCGTCGACGACGTTCCGGCGCTGGTCGGCGTTCGAGTAGTCCACCTGCAGCGTGCCGTCCACGACCTCGGCGTTGGCCTTCGACGCGGCGGTCTCGAGTGCCTGCTGCTCGGCGGCGGGCTTCTCCGCGGCGACCTGCTGGGCGATGACCGTGTCCGCCGAGGCCTCGGGGACCGTCCCGGCCGCGACCTGCTGCTGGACGGCCGCGGTGACCTGCTTCGTGACGGCGGCGTCCGCGGCCTCCTTGGCCTGGGCAGCGCCCTTGTCGAGACCGTCCTGGACGTTCTGCTGCACCGGATCGACGATCTTGTTCCAGATCTGGTCCATCACGCCCTTGTTGTCCGAGGCGTTCGCGACCGACGGGGTGAGTGCGGCGTTCAGGGCGCTCTTCAGGTCGCCCTCGTTCTGCATCGCCGTCGTGATGTTCGTCGGCATGAGCGTGAACAGGACGGACAGCAGCACGGCGGTGCCCATGGTGCCGCCGATCTGGCGGAAGAACGTGGCGGCGCTCGTCGCGACGCCGATGTCCCGCGGGCTGACCGAGTTCTGCGCCGCCAGGGTCAGGGTCTGCATGAGCTGCCCGAGCCCGAGGCCGATGCCGAACATGCCGAGCATCAGGAACCAGAGCGGGCGATCGGCGGTGAGGAAGGTCAGGACGGTGAACCCGATGGCCGTGAACGCCGTGCCGGTGATCGGGAAGACCTGGTAGTTGCCGGTCCGCGAGATGATCTGGCCCGAGGCGATCGACGAGATCATCAGACCGAGCACCATCGGGAGCATCGCGAACCCGGACTCGGTCGGGGTGACGCCCTTCACGATCTGCAGGTACAGCGGGATGGTGAGCATCGCGCCGAACATGCCGAAGCCGACGAGGACCGACAGGATCGCGGACATCGAGAACACCCGCGAGCCGAACAGCTTCAGCGGCAGGATCGCGTCGTCGCCCATCGCGCGTTCGACGATGATGAACGCGATGAGCCCGAGCGCACCGATCGCGTAGCAGGCGAAGGCGCCGGGGGAGTCCCAGCCCCACTCGCGGCCCTGTTCGGCGATGAGGAGCAGCGGCACGAGGGTCACGATGACGAGCGTCGCGCCCCACCAGTCGATCCGGGGCTTGCCGCGGTCGCCGAACTTCGGCAGGTGCAGGAAGGTCAGCACCATGAAGAGCGCGATGATGCCGATCGGCACGTTGATCAGGAACACCCAGCGCCACCCGGCGATGAACAGCAGCTGGTCCGCCCCGGCGAAGACACCGCCGACGAGCGGGCCGATGACGCTCGAGATGCCGAAGACCGCCAGGAAGTAGCCCTGGTACTTGGCGCGCTCGCGCGGGGCGAGCATGTCGCCCATGATGGCGAGCGGCAGGGACATCAGACCGCCGGCACCGAGGCCCTGCAGCGCGCGGAAGCCGGCGAGCATGAGCATCGAGGTCGAGAACGACGCGGCGAACGATCCGACGATGAAGATGCCGATCGCCGTGAGGAACAGCGGACGCCGGCCGAAGATGTCGGACAGCTTGCCGTAGATCGGCGTCGTGATCGTCGACGCGATGAGGTAACCGGTCGTCACCCAGGCCTGCTGGTCGAGGCCGTGCAGGTCGTCGCCGATCGTGCGGATCGCGGTGCCGACGATCGTCTGGTCGAGGGCGCCGAGGAACATCCCCGCCATCAGGCCGTAGATGACCAGCAGGATCTGCCGGTGGTTCATCACGGCGTTGGACGAGGTGGTGGGTGCCGCGGGTGCGGTCGCGGTCTGGGTCATGTGCAGGGTCTCCCGGAAACTTTGCGCTGGCTGCAAAGTTACATCTGCCGCAAGGTGAAGGGTCGCGCCGGAGTGGGTTCCTGAGTGGATCGGCAGCACCGGCACCGGTTTCGGTGGCGTCTGTCGGGAGGTCCTCGTGAGCGCTCCCGACGCCGTCACAGTACGCCCGAGCGTGACGTGCGGTGCGTCAGGACGCTGCGGCGGCCTGTTCGAGGGCTTCTTGGAAGCGCTCGTCCACCTCGATGCGCATCGCGCCCGTCTCGTCGTCGAAGCCGGACACCGCGCTGACCCGGCCGTTGCGCGAGAAGTACAGCAGGGGGCTCAGCACCCCGCCGGGCAGGCCGTGCTCGCCGTCCGTGAGCACCTGCACGACCAGGCCGGCGAGCATCTGCACCGAGGTGATGCTCGACGCGTCACGGATCGGGACGGCGAGCAGGAGGTGCCGGTGCGGGATCGCGAACACCGTGCCGAACCCGGCGGCGCCGAAGAGCGCCGGGAGGTTGACCGCCTTCGACGCGACGAACAGGGACTCGCCCTCGACGATGAACACCCCGGGGGCGATCTCGGCGTGCTCGTCCACCGGTTCGTCGTCGGTGCCCAGCTGCCCGAAGGCGAAGAGCTCGTCGATGCCGAGGGCGAGCCGCGGCAGGGTCGGACCCGACAGCGTGCTCACCATCGTCGGGTAGTCGACGCACAGCCCGAGCACCAGCCCGGGAGCGAACGGTCGGGCGTAGTCGAGGTCGGTCGGATCGGACGTCCCGGCGCCGAGGCCCGTGCCGCCGTCCGCGCTGGGGTCCGGCAGGATGCGCAGTCGGATGCGCTGACGCAGCTCGTCGGCGCCGAGCTCCTCGGGTGCCGGCTCGCTGTACGCCTGGATCATCCGGTCGAAGTGCTCGGCGACCATGTCGGCCTGCACGTCCGGGGTCTCGCCGTGCACCTGCGCCGCGAGGTTCTCGAGCAGGAAGACCCGGCCGTCGGTGCCGACCAGACGAGCCTGCTCGCCGGCCGGCACCTCGACCGTGGTCTCCATGCCGCGCTCGGCGAGGGCTCGCTGGGCGAGCACCACGAGCGTCGGGGCTGGCTCGTCGTGCCGATCGTCCTGCTTCCGGCCGAACCATCCCATCCGCGCGGGACCTCAGGCCCCGAGTGCGGCGTCGACGATCTCCTTGGCTTCGCGCTGCACCTGTTCGAGGTGCTCCTGCCCGACGAAGCTCTCGGCGTAGATCTTGTAGACGTCTTCGGTGCCGGACGGGCGGGCCGCGAACCACGCCTTGTCGGTGACGACCTTGACGCCGCCGACGGTCGCGTCGTTGCCCGGAGCCTTCGACAGCTTCGCCGTGATCGGGTCGCCCGCGAGGGTCTCGGCGGTGATGGCGTCACCGTCGAGCTTCGACAGGCGGGCCTTCTGCTCCTTGCTCGCGGCGGCGTCGACACGCTGGTAGACCGGGGCGCCGAAGCGTTCGGTCAGCTCGTCGTAGAGCTGTGACGGGGTCTTGCCGGTGACCGCGATGATCTCCGACGCCAGGAGCGCCAGGATGATGCCGTCCTTGTCGGTGGTCCACGCGGTGCCGTCCTTGCGGAGGAACGACGCGCCCGCCGACTCCTCGCCGCCGAAGGCCACGGAACCGTCGATCAGGCCCGGGACGAACCACTTGAAGCCGACCGGGACCTCCCACAGGCGGCGACCGAGGGACTCGGCCACGCGGTCGATGATGCTCGACGACACGAGGGTCTTGCCGATCGCGGCGTCGTCGCGCCAGGCCGGACGGTGCGCGTAGAGGTACTCGATCGCCACGGCGAGGTAGTGGTTCGGGTTCATCAGGCCGCCGTCGGGCGTGACGATGCCGTGCCGGTCGGAGTCGGCGTCGTTGCCGGTGAGGACGTCGTAGTCGTCCTTGCGCGCGACGACCGAGGCCATCGCGCTCGGGCTCGACGGGTCCATCCGGATCTTGCCGTCCCAGTCGAGGGTCATGAACGACCAGGTGGGGTCGACGTCGGGGTTGACCACCGTGAGGTCGAGCCCGTAGTGGTCGCGGATGCGGTTCCAGTAGGGGAGCGACGCACCACCGAGCGGGTCGGCACCGATCTTCACGCCGGCACGCTTGATCGCGTCGATGTCGATGATGTTCTCGAGGTCGGCGACGTAGGCGCCGAGGAAGTCGTAGCGGTCGGGCGAGGCGTGCTCGGTGCGCTGGACCTCGGCGTTGCCGCCGGCGATGATGGCGTTCGCGCGCTCGGCGATCCAGCTCGTCGCGTCACTGTCCGCCGGGCCACCGTGCGGGGGGTTGTACTTGAAGCCGCCGTCGCGGGGCGGGTTGTGGCTGGGCGTGATGACGATGCCGTCCGCCGTGTCCGCGTTGCCGGCACGGTTGTACGCGATGATCGCGTGGCTGAGCGCCGGAGTGGGGACGTAGCCGTTCTCGCTGTCGGCGAGGACGTGCACGCCGTTGGCGGCGAGGACCTCGAGCGCGGTGCGTTCGGCGGGGCCGGACAGCGCGTGTGTGTCACGGCCGATGAAGAGCGGGCCGTCGGTGCCCTGCGACGTGCGGTACTCGACGATCGCCTGCGTGATCGCGGCGATGTGGGTGTCGTTGAACGCGGAGTCCAGCGAGGAGCCGCGGTGGCCCGAGGTGCCGAAGACGACCTTCTGCTCGGGGACGGAGACGTCCGGGACGCGCTCGTGGTACGCGGCGATGAGGGCGTCGAGGTCGACGAGGTCGTCTGCAGTGGCAGGGGTGCCGGCGCGGTCGTTCATGCGTCCATCCTGGCATCGCACAGGTCGGCACGCCCAGGAACGTCGCGCCTGTGGACGACGAGCGCGCCTGTGGACGAGGAGCGAGCGGCCGTCCGCACCGGGGAGAAAGGGGGACACCCCGGGTGGACGACCGCTCGCGGTACGGGGACGGCGTCAGGCCGTGCGGAACGAGCCCGTCGCGGTCCGCAGCGAACCGGTGGCCGTGCGCGTCGAGGACGTCGCGGTACCGGGCCGACGGGGCTGCGTGTCGACGAAGCGGCCGAGCGCGCGACCGATCCCGGTTCCGGTGTAGGTGCCGATCGGTCGCCAGGCGGCGTCCACCGCGTAGGCGCCGAGCTCGTCACGGTTCTCGAGGCCGGTCACGTACGCGCCGCCCAGGGGGTTCTGACGGTTCTGCATGGATGCTCCTCGTCGTCGTGCCGAGGGTCGTCGGTCACCGGGCCGGCGACCGCGACGCCGTCGGCTTGATGACCACCACACTACCTCCTTCTTTTGTATGACACAAAAGAAGGATTGCTCAGGCGAGCAGCTCGCAGAAGGTCCGGCCCTCGGCGGTCCAGCTCTGCTTCGCCACGAGGCCGACCGTCTCGGCGTGGTCGAGCAGGGCGTCGACGCCCACCTCGGCCCACGGGAAGCCCGCGCTCTGGTGGCCGTCGGCGTCCACCACGCGGGCGGTGTACACCCGGTCGGCGGTGCGGTCGACGTGGGTCTCGACGACCACCCGGCCGCCGACGCGCACGATCTCGCGGCACCGAGCGAGCAGGGCCGCCGGGTCGCCGCCGATGCCGATGTTCCCGTCGATCACGAGCGCCGTGTCCCAGTGCCCCTCGTCGGGGACGGGGTCGAAGACCGAGCCCTGGATCGCCGTCCCGCCGGAGCGTCGGGCGATCGCCACGGCGTCGGCGGAGACGTCCACGCCGAGCGACGGGATGCCGAGGGTGCGCGCGGCGACGAGCATCCGCCCCGGCCCGCAGCCGATGTCGATCACCGGGCCGTCCGCACCGTCGAGGAGCGACCGGTCGATGCGGTCCGCCGCTGCGCTCCAGCGGCCGACGTCGAGCGTGACCGCCCGGTCCGGTCGGGAGGTGTCCGTCAGCCGGATGCGACCGTCGGTGCGGAGCGCACGCGCGTACGGTTCGCCACCGCCGGCCCCGAAGGAGACGGGTGCTTCCATGGTCATCGGAGTGCCCCCGTGGTCTCGGCCTGCAGTGCGGCGGCGAACCCGGAGTCGGGTACGAGGCCGGCGACGCGCTCGGCGTCCGGCACGGTGTCGACGTCGAGCAGGACCCCGAGGGTGCCGGCGTCGAGCCCGGCGTCGGCCAGGCGCGCGAACTGGACCGCACCGGTGTCGTCCTGCGACATCGGCACGCCGCGGAGCAGGTCGCCGTCCGGGTCGCGCAGGTAGAGGGACCAGAAGCCGCCGTCCTCGGCCGGACCGAACCACGCGTCGCGCTGCGGCTCGTCGAACACCGGTGCGACGTCGGCCGGGCCGAACTGCGGCGTGTCCATGCCGACGAGCAGCGTCGGGCCGTCGACGGCGTCGAACAGTGCACCGAGCCGCTCGTCGAGGCCACCCGTGGTCTGGTGGATGACCTCGAAGCCCTCGGCACCGGTCGGCAGCACCGTGCCGTCGTAGAACAGCACCCGTCGGGCGGCGGGCAGCGCACGGACGGTCGCCAGCGTGTCCGCGAGGCTCGCGGCGGCGACCCGTGCGGCACCCTCGGGGGTGAGCGCCGGCGTCAGGCGGGTCTTGACCCGGCCGGGCAGGCACTCCTTCGCGACCACCGCGACGGTGATGTCGGTCGTCATGAGTGGACCTCCTCGGAGTGGGTGGGACCGGCCACGTGGCGGACCGGAGCGGGGACGACGACGGTGGGTCGCGCCTCCCGGCGGTACTCGCGCAGCAGACGCGACATGTCCTTGACAGCGTTGACGGTGCCGCGGAGCGTGCCGGTGACCTTGCTGTCGCCGATGCGCTGCGCGTACCCGATGTCGGACTCGTCGACGCGCCACCCGGCGGCGTGCGCCGCGAGGACCATCTCGAGCGGGTAGCCGCTGCGGCGGTCGCGCAGGTCGAGGGAGACCAGGTCCGCGCGACGCATCACGCGCATCGGGCCGAGGTCGCGCAGCCGGTACCCGGTTGCGCGACGCATGAGGACCGCGAGCACGCGGTTGGCGAACCGGGCGTGCGGTGCCCAGGCGCCGGGCGTGGTCGGCACGCGGCGTCCGAGGGCGAGGTCGGTGTGTCCCGTGGCCACGCGGGCGACGAGCGGGACGAGCTCGGCCGGGTCCATCGAGGCGTCCGCGTCGCAGAAGGCGACGTACTCGGCCGTGGCGGCGGCGACCCCGGCGGCGCAGGCCGAGCCGAAGCCCTTCACCGGTTCGGTCACGACCAGGGCGCCGTGGGCCCGGGCGACGTCGGCGGAGCCGTCGGTCGAGCCGTTGTCGACGACGATCGCGCGGTAGCCGCGCGGGAGTCGGCCCAGGACCTCGGGGAGGGCATCGGCCTCGTCGAGACAGGGGAGGATGACGTCGACGTTCATGTCGCCCATTCGGTGCGGAGCGTCGGAACGACTGGTGTCGGCTCCCGCCGCGCGCGTCGGCGGGGCGGGGTGGTCGGTCTCGTGGGCCGGCTGTCGTTCCATGCCTACGACACAACACGTGATGAGCGGTCGGGGTACAGGATCGGCGTCCCCCGATGGACGTTCCGCGCACTCGCGGTTGCGGGTCACCCCTGATCGGGGGACACGCAGGTGGGGCGTCCGGCGGACGCGCCACGCGGTGGAGGTGCCGGCCTGGAGGCGGGGGGGGGGGGGCGCCGGGCCCGCCCCCCCCCCCCCCCGGGGGGCCCCCCCCCCCCCGGGCCCCCCCCCCCCCCCCCCCCCCCCAAACCCCCCCCCCCCCCCCCCCCCGCCCCCCCCCCC
>NZ_JAVDSI010000022.1:0-35126 GCF_031455235.1 Curtobacterium sp. 320
GTTCTGCGGGGGGTTGGTCGCGGGGGCCCGGTCCCCCCGGGGGGCGGGGGGGGGGGGGGGCCCCGCCCCCCCCCCCCCCCCGGGGGGCCCCCCCCCCCCCCCCCCGGGGGGGGGGGGGGGGCCCCCGCCCCCCCCCCGCCTCCAGTCCGTCGATCAGTCGACTCTCAGACCAGGCCGAGCTTCTTCCGCAGGCTCGCCACGTGCCCCGTCGCCTTGACGTTGTAGAGCGGCAGCTGCACGGTGCCGTCCTCGTCGACCACGATCGTGGAGCGGATCGTGCCGGTGACGATCTTCCCGTAGTTGTTCTTCTCACCCCAGGCGCCGTACGCCTTGTGCACGGCGAGGTCCGGGTCGCTCAGCAGCGGGAAGGTCAGGGCCTGCTCGTGCTGGAAGGTCTTGAGCGCCGGCAGGTCGTCCTTCGAGACGCCGAGCACCTCGTACCCGGCGGCCTGCAGCGAGGACATGTTGTCGCGGAAGTCGCACGCCTCGGTGGTGCACCCCGGCGTCGACGCTGCCGGGTAGAAGTACACGATGACCTTCTTCCCGCGCAGGGCCGAGAGGGAGTGCTCGGTGCCGTCCTGGTCCGGCAGGGTGAAGTCGGGGGCGGTGTCGCCGGCGGCGAGACGGTCGGTCATGGGGCTCCTGTTCGTGGTCCGTGCCCCGAGTGGTCAAGAGCACGCGAAACCCATGCTATTGTTGTTTCCCGTTGCAGCACGGAAGCGCAACATGCACCTCTAGCTCAATTGGCAGAGCAACTGACTCTTAATCAGTGGGTTCTCGGTTCAAGTCCGAGGGGGTGCACCAGCAAGGCCCCGACTCATCGAGTCGGGGCCTTCGTCGTTCCCGGCGCGCGGTGCCGCAAGGCGAGACACGCCCGGAGTGCGATTCGGCCGTGACTCCGCGTGCGGATCAGTCGGCGGGGACGTCGACCACGCGCTCCTCGCCGATCACGGGGTCGAGCGCGCCCGCCGAGGTCGCGGCGAGGTCGGCACGCAGCGGTTCGACGCCGTCGCCCGGCACCCAGAGCTCGAACGTCGCGGCAGCGCCGTACGCGGGGTCGCCGAGCGTGGCTCCGTGGTGCCGGACCCAGTCGCGCAGCACGTTGTCGATCCGGCCGGCGTCGGCGTGCGGGACGTCCACCGTCACCCGGGTCAGTGCGCGCCGGTGCACGAGCGTCGCGCGGTCGAGTGCCTCGGACACCGAGGTCGAGTAGGCACGGACGAGGCCGCCGGCACCGAGCTTCACGCCCCCGAAGTACCGCGTGACGACCGCGACGACGTCGGTCAGCCCGCGGCGTCGGAGCACCTCGAGCATCGGGACGCCGGCGGTCCCGGAGGGTTCACCGTCATCGCTCGACCGCGCCTGGTCCCCGAGCACGCCGGTGACCATCGCGGTGCAGTTGTGCCGGGCGTCCCACCGGCGGCGGCGGACCTCGGCGATCACCCGGTCCGCGTCCGCGACCCCGGACACCGGCGCCACGGTCGTGATGAAGCGCGACTTCGTGATGACGATCTCGTGCTCGACCGGCGCGGCGACCGTGGACGGGTACGGGGTGCTCACAGCGTCGAGGCTAGCGAGGTCCTCGTCGGCGGCTCGCGCTACCATGTCCTGCACGACGTGCGGCTGGGGAGGAGTCCGATCGACATGGCGACAGCAGATCCGAGGGGTGGCGTGCTCGACGCCGCGGAACTCGCGCGCCGGCTGAACCTCCTCCTCGACTTCGAGGAAGCGCAGCGCGGCGCCCCCGTCCCGTTCGCGGCGATCGAGGAGTACGTGGCGGCCCAGGGTGGCTCGCTGTCCCGGGCGAAGTGGACGTACATGCTCTCCGGCGACGGCCGTCGCAACCGTGACACCGGGCTGCTCCGCCTGCTCGCGGGCTTCTTCGAGGTCGACGAGCGCTTCCTGCTCGAGGACAGCGACGTCCCCGAGCGCATCGGCGCCCAGCTCGCCCTCGTCCGCTCCCTCCGATCGGCACGTGTCAGCGGGTTCGCCGCCCGGACCTTCCCCGGTGAGCTCTCGCCCGAGGCGCTCCGTCGCATCGCCGAGGTGCTCGAGGAGGAGTCCGCCCGGGGGAGCGTCGCATGAGCGCTCCGACCGACCTCGTCGAGGCGTTCTGGGCGCGCGGTGCGGCCGAGGGGTGGTCCGACGTCGACCAGGCCGTCGCCGCCGCGGCCGAGGTGGTCGGCAAGCCGATCGTCGTCCGTGAAGAGGCGTTCCTCACCGCCGAGCCCGTGTGCGGCTTCGTGGCGACGCTCGAGCGGCAGCACCTGGTGATGATCTCCCCGACGGCCTCGCGGACGTTCCGGTCGTTCGTCATCGGCCACGAACTCGGCCACATCCTGCACCGCCACCAGGACCACGCACCGCAGGCGGCCTACATCCGCGATGTCATCCCGGACCTGCCGGAGTACAAGGTCGAGCGGGCACTCGCCCGCGGGCTGTTCTCGAACGAGTACGAGCACGAGGCCGAGGTCTTCGCCGACCGGCTCGCCGGGCTCATCCGCGGCCACCGCGACCGTCCGAGCGCGTTCCGCGGGGTGTTCGGGTGATCGTCTCCCTCGTCCAGGCGCTGCTCCTGATCGCGGGCACGGTCACGCTGTTCGTGCTGCAGCGCGGACAGGACCGCACGCTCGCGGTCACCTTCCTGTTGTTCGCCGCGACGATCGTCACGAACGTCGACCCGCTGTACCGGTGGCTCGATCCGCTGTTCGGCGGGTTCAACGTGGTCACGGTCGTCAGCGACTGCCTCATGGTCGCGGGGACGAGCACCCTGCTCTGGGGTGTGGCGAAGGCCGTCGGTGCCGCGCGGCCGTGGCTCCGGAACGCGATCGTCGTGACGTGCGCGGTCGTCGTCGTGGTGGTCATCGTGGCGTTCACCGTCCTCGACAAGCCCGCGACGACGACGACCTTCATGCTCGACGCCGGATCGCACCCGGCGGCGACGGTCTACTCGATCGCGCAGACGGTCTACCTCGGGGTGGCGCTCGGCGCGACCGGACTCATCTGCGTCCTGCACCTGCGCGAGGCACGGACCACCACCGACCTCGTCGGCCTGTGGGTCCTCGTGCTCGGTGGGGTCCTCGGTGTCGTGCGGATGGTCGTCGTCGTGGTGATGGACCTCGCGCACGTCCTGGGCGACCTCGGCCTCACCCGGGCCCTCGCGCTGCCCTACGACGTCACGACCCCGGGTGCGGTGATCTGCGTGTCGTCCGGGATGCTCCTGCTCGTCATCGGCCACCAGGTCTCCCGTCGTCGGCGCTCCCGTCGGGTGGAGACCGCCCTGCGCGCCCTCACGCCGTTGCACGCGCGGATCGGCACCGACAACGCCTACCCCGACTCCGGCGATCCGGCGACGCGGCTCAGTCGGCTCATCGTCGAGATCAACGACGGCGCCCGTCGCGCCCGGCAGCCGCTGAGCGAGTCGGAGCAGCGGGCCCTGGCCGACGCCGAAGCGGCCCTCGACGCGGCGTAGCGCCAGTCGTTACCAGAACGGGACATCGATCCCACTGGATGGGTCGACGTCGTCCGGGCCGCCGTGTAGGGTCTGTAGCAGGTGCTACACGCGATGTGGCAGCACGGGGTGGGACTCGGCCGCGTTGGGGGCGGCCGAGCACCACCGGCCCCGTGCCCGCGGTGTCTAGGATCGTCGGGTGACCGTCTTCGCAGCCCTCGTCCTGTTCATCGGTGCCGTCTTCAACGTCGTCACCTGGCCGCGCTTCTTCCAGCGGGTCGCGAAGGACTCCCGGGCGCGTGACGCCGCCGGCAAGCCGACGACGTTCTACACGGTGCACCTCGTGCTGCTGCTCATCGCGCTGGCGATCGCCGTCGCGGCCGTCGTCGCGGGGGCCCTGCTGCTCGTCTGAGCCGGTCCCGACCGGCCTCGCCGGACCCGGCCGGCTGCGAGCGTGTCCGTCGCCGAGGGAGCAGGATCGGCGCTGGTACCGTCGCCGCCGGAGGCCGGGCCAGAACCCGAATCCGTCCCGGGACCCGGCGACGACGGGGCTGTGGACGCGACCCGGTGCCGGCCAGGAGGCGCGGTGCGGGCCCGCACCGCGCCTCCTGGCCCGCGACCGGTCGCGTCCAGGACGCTTCAGGCCTGCTTCAGCGGCGCACGGCAGGATCGGGACATGCGTGTCCTGGTGGTCGACGACGAGGTGCGGCTCGCCGACGGCGTCCGTCGCGGGCTGGAAGCCGAGGGGTGGGCGGTCGACGTCGCCCACGACGGCGTCGACGGACTGTGGCACGCCCGCGAGTTCGGCTACGACGCGATCGTGCTCGACCTGATGATGCCCGGCCTCAGCGGCTGGGCCGTGTGCGCGCAGCTCCGTGCCGACGGCGACTGGACGCCCGTCCTCATGCTGACGGCGAAGGACGGCGAGTGGGACCAGGTCGAGGCGCTCGACGCCGGGGCCGACGACTACGTGACGAAGCCGTTCTCGCACCCGGTCCTCGTGGCGAGGCTGCGTGCCCTGGTGCGCCGAGGTGCGCGCGAGCGCCCGGCGGTCCTGACGCTCGGCGACCTCGTCGTCGACCCGGCCGCCCGGAGGGTGTCCCGGGCGTCGACGCCCGTCGAGCTGACGAGTCGCGAGTTCGCCGTCCTCGAGTTCCTGGCGCGCCGCGCGGGCGAGGTCTGCTCGAAGCGCGACGTCATCGAGAACGTGTGGGACGTCGACTTCGACGGCGACCCGAACATCGTCGAGGTGTACGTCGGACACCTGCGTCGGAAGGTCGACCGGCCGTTCGGTCGCACCGCGATCGAGACCGTGCGCGGCGCCGGCTACCGGTTGGCGGCGGACGGTGGCTGACGGCGGCCGTCGGCGCTTCCGGTCCGTCCGGGCGCGGACCACCCTCGGGGCGGTCGTCGTCGTGCTCGCGGCGCTGCTCCTCGGTGCGGCGGCGTTCGTCGTCGTGCTCCGCCTCGTCCTCCTCGACGGGGTGCGGACCACGGCGGAGTCGGGGCTCGAGCAGGCCTCGGCGCGGGTCGAGGCCGACGGCGCCGGGGTCGTGAGCGGGTACGAGGACGTCCTCGTGCAGGTCGTCGGGGACGACGGGTCGGTCCTCGCCCACGGGGACGACGCCGATCCGCCGGCGCTCCCGACGACCGACGAGTCCCGCTGGACCCACGACGGCGAGCGGTGGCTGCTCGTCGCCGACGACGTCGACCTGCCCGGCCGCGGGGACGCGACGCTGGTCTACGGGGTCTCCCTCGATCAGACCGACGCCGCCGTCGGTGCCGCGGTCGCGCTGCTGGCCGTGGGCGTCCCGGTGCTCGTGCTCGTGATGGGGGCCGTCACGTGGGTGGTCACCGGCCGGTCGCTCCGCCCGGTCGAACGCATGCGCACCGAGGTCGAGACGATCCGCGCGGCACGACCGGACGCCCGGGTCGCCGTCCCGGACACCGGCGACGAGATCGCCCGGCTCGCCGCGACCATGAACACCATGCTCGACCGGCTCGACCGTTCCGCCGCGGGGCAGCGGCGGTTCGTCTCCGACGCCTCCCACGAGCTGCGGTCGCCGATCGCGACCATCCGCCAGCACGCCGAGGTCGCCGCGGCGCACCCCGACCGCGCCGACGTCGTCGAGCTGTCCGAGGTGGTGCGCTCGGAGGCGCTCCGGCTGCAGGACCTCGTGACGGGCCTCCTCGAGCTCTCACGGCTCGACGAGGGCGACGTGGGCGTCCGGCGTCCGGTGGACCTCGACGACCTGGCGCTCGACGCCGTGGCCCGGGCGCGTGGACGACTCAGTGGGAGCACCGACGGGTCGATCCGGGTCGAGGGGTCCGGGATCGGGCCGGCCCGTGTCCTCGGGGACGAACGGCTCCTCGCCGCCGTGGTCCGCAACCTCGTCGACAACGCCGTCCGGCACGCCGAGGGTCGGGTCGTCGTCGCGCTCGCCGAGCAGGACGGACGCGCTGTCCTGACGGTTGACGACGACGGCGCGGGCATCGTCCCGGCGGACCGCGAGCGCGTGTTCGAACGCCTCGTCCGGCTCGACGAGGCGCGCAGCCGGGACGCGGGCGGTTCGGGGCTCGGCCTCGCGATCGTCCAGGACGCCGTCCGGGCGCACGGCGGGGACGTCGTCGTGACGGACTCGCCGCTCGGCGGCGCCCGGTTCGCGGTCCGCATCGCACTCGGCGGCTGACCAGGGGGCTTCAGCCGTGCTTCAGCACCCGCCCGGCACCGTGGTCGCATGAACGCACTCCGCACCACCACAGCCCGCTCCACCCGTCGTGTCGCCGGCATCGCCGCCCTGCCGCTCGTGGCGTCCCTCGCCCTCGTCGGCTGCTCCACCGCGCAGTCCGACGGGGCATCGTCCGCGTCGTCGTCGTCCTCGTCCGGATCGGCGTCCGGCGGCGCGACCGCTGCGTCCGCCACGTCGAACGACGCCCTGCGTGCCGCCGTCGCCACCGCCCGCGACGCCGTGGGGTCGGGCACCGTGATCTCGGTCGAGCAGGAGCAGAACGGCACCGCCTACGAAGTACTGGTCGTCACCGACGACGGCACCGAGCACGAGGTGCACACGAACGAGGCCGGCACGGCGGTGTCCGGATCGCCGCGGACCGAGACCTCGGACGCCGACGACCGGGCCGAGAACGAGCGCTTCACGGCCGCGGCCGACCTGACCGTGGACGACGCGGTCGGCCGGTTCGAGGACCTGCACGCCGGCACGATCACCGAGCTCGGGCTCGACGACCACCTCGGGAAGGTCGTCTGGGAGGGCGACGTCCGCGACGCCTCGGGCACCAAGCACAGCGTCCGTCTCGATGCGGGCACCGGCAAGGTCGTCACGGACGAGGTCGACACCGACGACTGAGCCGTGGAGGGCTCGGGCGCGAGGGCGTCGGTGGTCCGCGGTAGACCTGGGGCATCCGGCCACGCGCCGGCGGACCCGGGAACGACGATGACCGACCAGACCCCGCGCACGTACCCCCAGGGCGTCCCCAGCTGGATCGACGCCCGACAGCCGGACCCGGATGCAGCCCAGGCCTTCTACGGCGGGCTGTTCGGCTGGGACTTCGAGGAGCGACTCCCGCCGGGGGTGCCGGGCTCCTACCGCATCGTGTCGATCGACGGGCACGAGGTCGGTGCCGTCGCGTCGAGTGACGAGCCGGCCACGTGGCTCACGTACATCGCGGTCGACGACGCCGACGCCGTGGCCCGTCGCGTCACGGAGCTCGGCGGCACCGCTGGTCCCGCCGAGGACGCCGGACCCGGGGGAGCGGCCGGCCGCAGTGTCGACTGCGTCGATCCCCGTGGTGCCGCGTTCGGGCTCTGGCAGGCGCGTGCCCGACTCGGCGCCCAGCACATCAACGCCCCTGGTGGGTGGGTGTTCAGCGACCTCCGCTCGACCGATCCGGCGCAGGCGATCGGGTTCTACGAGCAGCTCTTCGGCTGGCAGGTCTCCGGCATCGAGGAAGGCCCGAGCGCGATGGTCCGCCTGCCCGGGTACGGCGACCACCTCGCGGCGACCTCGGACCCGGACATCCGCGAGCGCCAGGTCGGCGCGCCCGAGGGGTTCGCCGACGTCATCGGCGCGCTCGACAAGCTCGACGCCGGTGCCGACGACTGGCACGTGTCGTTCAGCGTGGCGGACCGCGACGGTGCCGCAGCGCTCGCCGAACGGCTCGGTGGCCGGGTACTGGACTCGTGGGACGGCTCCTGGACCCGGGCCGCGGAGCTGCAGGACCCGCAGGGTGCGACGTTCCGCGTCACGCAGTTCGCGCCGCAGGACGGCTGAGTCTGCCCGGCTCAGGACGCGGACGGCAACGGCGCGCCGAGGGCTCGACGCAACGCCAGCCCGGCGACCTGCTCGTCCGTCGTGTCGAGCAGCACCCGGTAGGTCTCCCCGGGCGTGACGAACTCGACGCACACCGCGTCGAAGTCGCACGGTTCGATCCGCCACCCGCGCACGGACTCCATCGGCACCGGCGTCAGGGCGTCGCGCTCGTAGCTGGTCTCGGCAGCGACGCGGTCGTCGAACACCCGGACGCGGCCGAAGGTACCGCGCCAGGTGAGCTGGAGGTCGAGCGTGGGGGAGACAGATTGGTCCGGCACCCGCCGATCGTACCGACGGGTGCCGGACCCTCCTGCACGCCCAAGGCGCGCTGTTTCGCTATCCGGACACTCCGCCCGTCGCCGGTCGAGCCGACGGACGGGGGAGCGGCCGGTGATCAGGCCCGGTGGTCGTCCGAACCGGTGTCCGACCCGGCGTCCGGACCAGCGGACGCATTCGTGGACCCGGTCGACGAACCCTCCGTGCCGGCGCCGCTCCGACGCACCTGGTTCGCCGGGTCCCGACCGGTCACCGGGTACGGACCCGTGATGCCCGAGCGGAGCGAGGCGATCCGGAGGATGCGGTCGCGCTGCAGGAACCAGCCGAGGATGAGCAGCGGGATCACGATGATGAGCGACGCGATCGTGTACGTGCCGATCGGGTAGTCGATCGCCATGAGCACGATGACGGTCGCGAGGAACACCAGCGTCAGCCAGGACGTGTACGGCGCGCCCGGCAGCTTGAACGACGGCTCCTTCGCGAGCCCCTGCTTCGCCCACGACCGCAGCTTCATCTGGCAGAGGATGATCGTGCCCCAGGCGGTGATGATGCCGAGGCTCGCGATGTTCAGGGCGATCTCGAACGCCTGCCCGGGGACGAACAGGTTGAGGATGACGCCGACCAGCGTGAACGCCGAGGTGAGCAGGATGCCGGCGAACGGCACGCCGCCCTTCGTCATCTTCGTGGTCCACTTCGGCGCGGAGCCGTTCATGCCCATCGAGTGGAGTGCGCGTCCGGTCGAGTAGAGCCCGGCGTTCAGCGAGGACAGCGCCGCGGTGAGGACGACGAAGTTCATGATCGAGCCGACGACCTGGCCGACCTGCGGGTTGCCGATCGACGAGAAGAAGGTCACGAAGGGGCTGACGCCGTCCTTGTACGAGGTGTACGGCAGGAGCAGCGAGAGCAGGACGACCGACCCGACGTAGAACACCGCGATGCGGAAGACGACCGAGTTGATCGCGCGGGGGATGACCTTCTCGGTGTCCTGCGTCTCGCCGGACGCGGTGCCGACGAGCTCGATCGCGGCGTAGGCGAACACGACGCCCTGCACGACGAGGACCGCCGGGAGCAGGCCGGTCGGGAAGAGGCCGCCGTTGTCCGCCCAGATGCTGAACCCGGTCCGGACCGTCTCGCCGCCCGTCTCGACGGGGAACGCGAACACGAGCCACACGAGCGCGACGATGAGGAAGGCCACCAGGGCGGCGACCTTGATGATCGCGAACCAGAACTCCAGCTCGCCGAACACCTTCACGGCGACGAGGTTCGCGGCCAGCACGACGACGAGCGCCGCGAGGGCCAGCGCCCACTGCGGGATCGCGCGCGGTCCGGCCCAGTAGTGCAGGTAGAGCGCGACCGCGGTGGTGTCCACGATCGAGGTCATCGCCCAGTTGAGGAAGTACATCCACCCGGCGGCGTAGGCGAACTTCTCACCGAAGAACTCGCGGGCGTACGAGATGAACGACCCGGACGATGGACGGTGCAGCACGAGCTCACCGAGTGCCCGGAGGATGAAGAACGCGAAGATGCCCGCGATGAGGTACACGACCGCCAGGGCCGGCCCCGCGGTGTGCAGGCGACCGCCCGCACCGAGGAAGAGCCCTGTGCCGATCGCGCCGCCGATGGCGATCATCTGCAGTTGCCGGGGCTTCAGCCCGTGCTGGTAGCCCTCCTGCTCGTGCGAGAAGTCGTTCGCGGGCGCGCGGTCCACCCCGGTGTCGTTCTGCGCTGTCATGCGCGACACGCTACAGGTGCGTCGAACCGGGGTGGCACACAACCATGCGAGTCTCCTGAAAAGTAACGAGCCGGTCACGATCGCGATCCCCGCACCGATGGGCGACACGCCGTGAACGGGGTACACCGGTGCCGGGATTCCGGCGGACCCGGATTCGCGACGGGGGACAAGCGCCGATAGCCTTGAACGTCCCTTCAGGGGACACCGACGATCAGGACGCGTCCGCCGCAGCAGCACAGCGGGGGCCGTACGGTCGGCTGGACCGGGGTCGTCCCGAGTACGACCCCCGCGTGCGTGATCGCTCGCCCTGCGCCGTTGCGCGGGCTCGATGCGATGCCGCCGAACACGGTGCCGGGCGACCCGTCCGCAACCACCGGTACCGCCGTGCGCCGTTCCGCGCCGCGGTCCCGCGAGGAGCACCGTTGACCATCGCACCACCCCAGGACCGGCGTGCCGTCACGCCGGACCACCCCACCGACATCCCGGCCGTGCGCGTGCACGGCGCCTACAAGGTCTTCGGCCGTCGACCCGGTGAAGCGGTCCGCCGCCTGGCCGACGGCGCCACCCGCGACGAGGTCCGTGACCTCGGCTCGGCAGCCGTCATCGACGCGTCCTTCGACGTGCGTCCCGGCGAGATCTTCGTCGTCATGGGCCTGTCCGGCTCGGGCAAGTCGACGCTCATCCGCATGCTGAACGGCCTGCTGGAGCCGACCGCGGGCAGCGTCGAGATCGGCGGCCGGACGGTCACCAAGGCGACGCCGAAGGAGATCCGCGAGATCCGCCGCACCAGCGTGTCGATGGTCTTCCAGCACTTCGCGCTGCTGCCGCACCGCACGGTGCTCGAGAACGTCGCGTACGGCCTCGAGGTCAACGGCGTCGACAAGGCCACCCGGCTGGCCAAGGCCCGCGAGGTCATCGGCCTGGTCGGACTCGACGTCTGGGCGGACGCCAAGCCCGACGAGCTCTCCGGCGGCATGCAGCAGCGCGTCGGCATCGCCCGCGCCCTCGCCGCCGAGACCGACGTCCTGCTGATGGACGAGGCCTTCAGCGCCCTCGACCCGCTCATCCGCCGCGAGATGCAGGAGCAGCTCGTCGACCTGCAGCAGCGCCTCGGCAAGACGATCGTCTTCATCACGCACGACCTCAACGAGGCCATGTTCCTCGGCGACCGGATCGCCGTGATGCGCGACGGCCGGATCGTGCAGATCGGTTCGCCGGAGGACATCCTCACGGACCCCGCGAACGACTACGTCGCCCAGTTCGTGCAGGACGTCGACCGCGCCCGCGTGCTCACCGCGTCGAGCGTGATGGAGCCCGCACGTGCCGCGGTCCCGCTGACCGTCGGCCCGCGTGGCGCGCTCCGGACCATGCGCGACCTGCAGACGGCCGCGGTCTTCGTGACCGGACGCGGCCGGAAGCTCGAGGGCTGGGTCCGCGACCGGCACGTCATGCGCCAGGTCAAGGCCGGCGACACGAACCTCGACGCCATCGTCAACACCGAGTACGCCCGGGTCGCGCCGGAGACCGCGCTGACCGACCTGTTCGAGCTCGCGGTGGAGTCGCCGCTGCCGATCGCGGTCGTCGACGACGAGGGGCGCCTGCTCGGGGTCGTGCCGCGCGTCACCCTGCTCGCCGCCCTCGGCAACGTGCCGACGGCGACGATGCCCATCCCGGTGCTCGAGCCGGTCACCCGCATCTCCGACTCCGACATGGACTCGACCCTCGCCGAAGGAGACCACGCATGATCACCCCCGGTACCAACTCCTTCGGCGACTTCCACCTGCCCCTCGGCACCTGGGTCGCAGCGATCGTCGACTGGATCACCACCTACCTCTCCGGCTTCTTCGACGTCGTCCGCTACGTGTTCACGTGGATGGACGCGTGGATGGAGTACTTCCTCTCCACGCCGCCGTTCTGGGTGGTCGTCGCGATCCTCGTGGTCCTGGCGTTCGTCGCGAAGGGCTGGAAGCTCGCACTCGGCGCCGCCGTCGGTCTGCTCTTCATCGTGAGCGTCGGCCAGTGGACGAACGCGATGGACACCCTCGCGCTCGTGATCGTCGCCGCGGGGCTCGCTGTCGTGTTCAGCATCCCGCTCGGCATCTGGGCCGCCCGCTCGGACACCGCCAGCCGGATCATCCGCCCGGTGCTCGACTTCATGCAGACCACCCCGGCCTTCGTCTACCTGATCCCGGCGCTGCTGCTCTTCCGCGTCGGCGTCGTCCCCGGCATCGTCGCGACGATCGTGTTCGCGATGGCTCCGGGCGTCCGGCTCACCGAGCTCGGCATCCGTGGGGTTCCGAGCGAGGTCGTCGAGGCCGGCGCCGCGTTCGGGTCGAGCCCGTGGCGCATCCTCCGCCAGATCCAGCTGCCGCTCGCGAAGGCCAGCATC
Source organism: Curtobacterium sp. 320 (assembly GCF_031455235.1). Lineage (NCBI taxonomy): Bacteria > Bacillati > Actinomycetota > Actinomycetes > Micrococcales > Microbacteriaceae > Curtobacterium > Curtobacterium sp. 320. The sequence goes on from NZ_JAVDSI010000022.1 coordinate 12,174, forward strand.
ATGGCCGGCGTCAACCAGGTCATCATGCTGTCGCTGTCGATGGTCGTCATCGCCGGCATGGTCGGCGCCGGGGGACTCGGCGAGCAGATCGTCGCCTCGCTGAACCGCATCGACGTCGGTCTCGGTGCGGAAGCCGGCCTGTCGGTGGTGGTCCTGGCGATCCTGCTGGACCGCCTGACCGCAGCGCTCGGCGGTGACTCGGGCCGCGCCTCCAGGCTCTTCGGACGCGCGAAGCGGAAGCCCACCGTGACCGCGACGCCGAACGCGGCGACCGCCCAGACCGCCGCCACCACCGAAGCGGTCACCGACCGCCAGACCGTCGACGCGTGAGGAAGGACCACACCATGAAGCGCACCAGCACCCGCACCCCGCGCACCCGCCGCGTCCTCGCGGCCGCCGCCCTCGCCGCCGCCACCGCCCTCGGCCTGTCCGCGTGCATGCCGCCCGGGTACTACGGCGCCTCCGGCACGCTCGACAACGGCGACCAGAAGTCGATGCACGTCGTCGTCTTCAACGGCTGGGACGAGGACACCGCCGCGAGCTACCTCTGGAAGCACGTCCTCGAGGAGAAGGGCTACGACGTCCAGCTCACGAACTCCGACGTCGCACCCGCCTACACGGGCCTCGCATCCGGCGACTACGACGTCGTGTTCGACACCTGGCTGCCGAACACGCACAAGGAGTACATGGACACGTACGGCAAGGACCTCACGGACCTCGGCGCGTGGAACGAGCAGGCGTCCCTCGAGCTCGCCGTGCCGGAGTACTCGGAGATCGACTCGATCGACGAACTGAAGGCGAAGGCTTCGGACTTCGGCAACAAGATCGTCGGCATCGAGCCCGCAGCCGGCGAGACGAAGGTCGTGCAGGACCAGGTGATCCCGCAGTACGGCCTCGACGGGATGGACTTCATCACGAGCTCGACGCCGGCGATGCTCGCCGACCTCAAGGCCGCGATCGCGAAGAAGGAGGACGTCGTCGTGACGCTGTGGCGTCCGCACTGGGCGTACGACGCCTTCCCGATCAAGGACCTGGAGGACCCGAAGGGCGCCCTCGGCAAGAACGAGGAGATCCACACCATCGCCAAGAAGGACTTCGCCGACGAGTTCCCGCAGGCGTCGAAGTGGATGGAGGACTTCGCGATGGACTCCGACACGCTCTACTCACTCGAGAACGCGCTCGTGAACAGCGGTGCGAAGACGAGCGAGTACCCGGCGATCACCGCGAAGTGGGCGTCCGAGCACCAGGACTACGTGGACTCGCTCACCTCGACGAAGTAGCAGCAGCCCCTGCCAGGAGGCGCGGTGCCGGTCCGGCGCCGCGCCTCCTGTCGTGCGGGTGGTCACGTTCCTGAACGACGTCCGTCGTCCACCGCTTCGATGGAGGGATGGACATCCTCCTCCGGCTCCTCGTCGCGATCGGCGTCGCGCTGCTCGTCACCGCCGCCGCCGCGCTCGTCCTGCACCTCGTCTTCCGCGCACTCGCGCGGCGGGAACGCTGGGCGGCCGTGCTCTCCCGACGCATGAAGCACCCGTTCCGCACCGAACTGCTCGTCGTGCTCCTCTGGGTCGCGTTCGTCACGAGCGTCCCGAACCGGCCGGACGCCTTCCCATGGCGCGCGCCGGTGTCGCACGGCTTCCTCATCGCCACGATCGCCGCAGGCACCTGGCTGGCGTGCCAGATCGCGATCTTCCTCGAGGACCTCGGCCTGCACCGCTTCCGCATCGACGTCCCGGACAACCGGCAGGCCCGCCGCATCCGCACGCAGGTCCTCGTGATCCGCCGGCTGACCGTCGCGGTGCTCGTGATCATCGGCATCGGCGCGATCCTGCTGACCTTCCCCGGGGTCGAGGCAGCCGGGGCCAGCGTGCTCGCGTCGGCGGGGCTCATCTCCGTCATCGCGGGCCTCGCGGCGCAGTCGACGCTGGGCAACGTCTTCGCCGGCATGCAGCTCGCGTTCTCCGGGTCGATCCGTGTCGACGACGTCGTCGTGGTCGAGCAGCAGTGGGGTCGGATCGAGGAGATCACCCTCACCTACGTCGTCGTGCACCTGTGGGACGACCGGCGGTTCGTGCTGCCGTCGACGTACTTCACGAGCACGCCGTTCGAGAACTGGACCCGGACCAACAGCGAGCTGCTCGGTGCCGTCGAGCTCGACCTCGACTGGCGGGTCCGGCCGGGGGAGATGCGGGCCGAGCTCGACCGGATCCTCGACCGCACCGAGCTCTGGGACCGCCGGGTGAAGGTCCTGCAGGTCACCGACGCCGTGCAGGGGTCCGTGCGTGTCCGGGTCCTCGCGACCTCGCACGACGCGCCGTCCCTGTTCGACCTGCGCTGCTACATCCGCGAGGAGCTCGTCGACTGGATCCAACGGACCCACCCCGACGCGCTGCCGGTCCAGCGGGTACTCATGGTGGACGAGGTCGCGGCGCCGCGACGGCGCGCGGCGTCGACCGCCTCGGAGTCCGCGCTGTTCACGCCGGACCAGGACGACCGTGCGGCGCTCTTCACGGGACCGATCCAGACCTCGGACATCCCGCGGTCGGAGCGCTGACCGGCCGGCCCCGGAACAGACGGACGGGAGGGACGGTGCCAGCTGACACCGTCCCTCCCGTCCGTCACCGGGTCGCGTCGCGGTCTACGGCTGCTTGGCCTTGACGGCGCGGTCGTCCTCGACGACCGTGCCGATCGCTACGAGCGTCGTCGCGATCCACGCCACCCACGTCAGCGCGAGGCGCCAGTCACGCGGGCCCTGCCGCGTGGTCTGCAGCACGCTGTAGCCGCTGATGATCGAACTCCACACCGCACCGCTGAACATGAACTTCCGCACGGGTTCCTCCTGTCGTCGTCCCGTCAACGCTACCGGCCGCTACATTGGAGCGCCGCCGGACGCCCTGCCCGGCGCACTCGTGGAGGAGTCGTCGTGCGCCAGGCCGTCATCGGGGGAGTCCTGCTCGTGGTGGGCGCGGTGTGCGTCGCCCTCGGGTTGCTCCCACTGTCCGACCTCGCCGAGCTCGCCGACCGGGTCGTCCCGGTGCTGGCCTTCGTGCTCGGACTCACCGTCGTCGCCGAGCTCGCGGCGGACGCCGGGGTCTTCGACCGGCTCGCCGACGTCGCCGCACGGGTCGGGGGCGGGCGGACGATCGGGCTCTGGGGCGCCGTGGTCGTGCTCGCCGTCCTGTGCACCGTGTTCCTGTCGATCGACACCACGGCGGTGCTCCTCACCCCGATCGTCATCACGCTCGCCCGGCGGGTCGGACTGCCGCCGATGCCGTTCGCGCTGACGACCGTGTGGCTCGCGAACACGGCGTCGCTGCTGCTGCCGGTGTCGAACCTGACGAACCTGCTCGCCGTCGACCGCATCGGGCTCGACGGGCCGATCCCGTTCGCCGGGCTCATGGTGTGGGCGGCCCTCGCCGGTGTCGTGATCCCGTGCGCCGTGCTCCTCGTGGTGTTCCGCGGCAAGCTCTTCGGTCGGTACACGCCGGTCTCGGTCCGGGCGGCGACCGACCCGGTGTTCTTCTGGTCGGCGTCGGCGGTGCTCGTCGCGCTGGTGATCGCCCTGACCGCCGGCGTCACGGTGTGGATCGCCGCGATCGCCGCGGCGGTCGTGCTCGTGGTCGTCGCGGCCTTCCGGGCGCCGTCGGAGCTCAAGCCGTCGCGCGTGCCGTGGTCGACGCTCGTCTTCGCGGCCGGGTTGTTCGTGGTCGTCGAGACACTGCACACGACCGGCATCACCGACCCGATCGTGGCTGCGCTCTCCGGTGGCACCGGGACGGGGTCGCTCCTGGTGCTCGGCGGTGCCGGCGCGCTGGCGGCGAACGCGATCGACAACCTGCCCGCCTACCTGGTGCTCGAGCCGGCCGCCGGGCACGAGGCCCTGCGCTACGCGGCGCTCCTCGTCGGGGTGAACGCCGGCTGCCTCATCACGCCGTGGGCCTCGCTCGCGACGCTGCTGTGGCACGCACGACTGTCGTCCGAGGGCGTCCACCTGTCGTGGGGGCGGTACATGGCGCTCGGGTGCATCGTGGCACCGCTCACCGTCGTCGCCGGGGTCCTCGCGCTGCGGCTCTAGAGCCAGTCCTTCTTCTTGAACACCCCGTAGAGCGACAGGGACGAGACGACCACCAGTCCGAGCGCGTAGAACAACCCGCTCCAGTGGCTCTCGCCGGGGAACGTCACGTTCATGCCGAACGCCCCCGTGATCGCCGTCGGGATCGCGATGATCGCCGCCCAGCTCGTCACCTTCTTCATGACCGTGTTCTGCCGGTTCGACGCCAGGTTGAGGTTCGTGTCGAGGACGCTCGACACCGCGTCGCGCAGCTGGTCGACGGAGTCGGTGATCGACACGAGGTGGTCCTCGACGTCGCGGAAGTAGGGGCGGATGCCGTCCGAGATCGTCTCGGCGTCCCCGTGCAGCAACGAGGCGACGCTGTCCCGTGTGGGGACCACCTGACGGCGCAGGACGCCCAAGGCCTTGCGGAGGCGGAACGATCGCCGCTGGATCTGCTTCTCACGCGGGGTGCTGTGCTCGAAGAGGTCCTCCTCGAGCGCGTCGATCCGGCGCTCGATGTCCTCGACCGTGTTCGTGGCGTGGTCCGTGACCGCGTCGAGCAGGCCCCACATCAACCACGGGACGCCGTGGTCGGCGATGTCCGTGGTCGCGTCGAGCCGGCGCTCCATCGCCCCGGTGTCGACGTCGCCGCCGTGGATCGTGACGAGGGCGTGCTCGGTCACGAAGGCCTTCACCTCGTGCGTGGTGAGGTCCCCGGCGTGGTCGAGGCCGCCCACGTCGTAGACGACCAGGAAGAGGCTGTCGCGGTACCGATCGAGCTTCGGGCGCTGGCCGCGCTCGACGGCGTCCTCGACCGCGAGCGCGTGGATGCCGAGCTCGGCCTCGACGTGTTCGAGGTCGGACGGATCGGGGTCGGTGTAGTCGACCCACACGAAGGTGCCGTCCTCGGCGATGAGCTCGGAGATCCGGTCGACCGGGAAGTCCCGTTCCGCCGCGGTGCCGTTCCGCCACGCCCGTGTCATGACCATGGGGTCGAGCCTAGTGAGACGGCCGACCCCGGGACTCCAGGGTCGGCCGTGCAGGCGGTACGGGCTCTCAGTACGCCGAGACGAGCTTCCCGTCCTCGACCTTCAGGTAGACGTCCACGTCGAAGGTGTCCTCGCTCTTCTGCGCGTCGCCGAAGTAGTCCGTGTACGAGTACCCGATCCTGCCGTCCGCGGTGCTCGTCACCTCGACGAGTCCGCCCCCGGAGGACTGCACCTCGAGATCCGGCTTCGACCGGACGTCGTACCGCACCGCGCCGTCCGCGTCGTACGGGCCGTACCAGGGGCAGCCGTCCGCGTAGCTGATGTCGGTCTTCGCCGCGCAGTCGTCGATGAGGTCCGACACGTACTGCTCGGCATCGGTCTCGAGCTGCTTCGTCGGCTTCGCCTCGAAGTCGGCGTACGGCGAGCTCGACGACCCCACGCGGAGCGTCTCGGTGCCGCCGGTGAAGTACTCCGTGCCGCCGACCTCGACCTGGTAGCTGCCGGGGTACGCGAGCGACTGGAACGAGCCGTTCTCGATGACGCCCACCTTCTTGCCGCCGACGGTCACGTCGGCGCCCTCGAGGACCTGCGCGGCCGAGACCGTCACACGGTCCGTGAGCGGCTCCGTGACGCGCCACTCGTCCTTCACGAGGAACGACGTGCCGGTCCGCTCGAGGACGATCTGACCCGAGCGCTGCGCGTCGCCCTGCCGGAAGGTGACGTTCGCGTACGCGGTGTCCCCGCTGGTCGACACCCGGCCGACGCGGACGTCGGTGGGACGGTCCTTGGCGCTCTGCAGCACGGCGGAGTCGAGCATCGAGGCGTCGCCGGTCACCTCGCTCAGGCTCGCCGCGGTGTCCGCGTCGCCCTGGGCGATCGCGTCGACGTACGACCGGGCCGTGGGTCCGGGACCCCAGACGGTGGTGCGGAGCACGCTCGTGGTGATCGCTCCTGCGACGACGACCACGACGACCGCGCCGCCCGCGACGAGGGAGCGCACGAGGACCTTCTTCGCGCGCGGGGACATCGGCGCGGGGGCGGGGGCGCCCTGGCCGACGAACGGCTGGCTCGGGTGCGGCTGGCCGACCGGGGCACCGGGCCGGACGGGCTGGTCCGGCTGCGACGGATCTGCCGTGGCCGCCGGGGCCGCCGCATCCGCGGGCACCGCCCACACCGGAGCCGCACCGTCGGCCGCCGAGCCGGTCGCCCCCGTGGCGGGAGCGACGGGTGCCCCGGGCACGCTAGCGCCGGCGGACCCGTCGAGCGGAGCGGTCGGCCGGGCCGGCACCGGGTCGGTCCCGACCACGCGCGCCGTCCGAAGCAGCACGCCGCCGCCGAGGCGGGGGAGCAGCACGGGTGCCACGTACCGGGCGACGACCTCGATGGCCCCGCCCCAGAGCGCGAAGACGACGGGCGTCCACGGCGTCACACCGACCGATCCGGACCCGCCGACCGCACTCGAACCCGTCACCTGGTAGGACACCACGCCGGTGCCGAGCACGAACAGCACGAGTCCGGCGACGAACCAGACCACGGGCGTCGCGACCCAGTCGAGCGTCGTGCGGACCCGGTCGTTCCGGCGCACCGCGAGCGCCAGACCGGCCGCGAACGAGCTCACGACGACGAGCAGGACGACGAGCCAGGTCCAGCCACCGGCGCCCGCGAAGACCGAGGCGTCGCTCCCGGCGGCACCGAGTCCGGACGTGCCGACCCCACCGAGGAAGCCGAGCGCGGTCAGGGCGACGGCCGTGTTGCCGAGCAGCAGCGGTAGGGCGGCGCCCCACGACGGCTGCGCGACGAGCGCCACGACGACGAGCACGAGGGCGAGCAGGACGAGGAGCCCGCCGAACTGCCACGCGGCGACCCGCAGGGCACCGAGTGCCCGGGCGACGGAGGCGTTCCGGCCGACGAGCAGCGACGGACGCGCGAGCAGCACCGCGAGGGTGCCGATCACGAACGATCCGAGCACGCTGCCGATCCCCACGGCGTGCACGGGGTCGATCTGCACCCCGGAGACGGCGGGGAACCGGATGGCGAGCACGAGGCCGGCGAGCGTGGTGACCGCGGTGGTCACGAGCCCGGCGACGACCGCCGTGACGACGAGCTGCGGGAGCGCGAGGACCCGGCTCCGGATGCGGCGCGTGAGCACGACCGCGAGCACGACCTGCGCCGCGAGCACCAGCACGGGCACGACGCCGACCGACCCCGACCCGGAACCGAGCAGCAGGATCGAACCGGAGCCGTGCAGCCGCCCGAGGTCCGCGAGGGCGACGAGCTGCGCCGGGGACCCCAGCAGCACGCTCACCCCCGACAGGAGCGACTGGACGTCGGGTGCCCCGGCCGACCCGAGGTCGGAGCCGCCGGTGCCGAGGCCCGAGGACGAGCCCGTGGACACCGGACCGGAACCGGCGGCGGCCACGGCGACCGTCAGGAACAGCGAGATCGCCGCGACGACGTACGCGGCGACCCACCCGCCGACACCCGCGACGACGGCGGCGACCCAGTCGCGACCGGGGACGGCGCGGAGCAGGCGACCGAGCGGGTCCGACGCTGCCGGCGCGGCTGACGGGGGCCCGGGCGGAACGGGCGGGACGGGCGACTGATCGCTCACGACGGTTGGGTCCTCTCTCGTCGAGAGGGCGGTGACGACCCCGTGCGTCACCTGCGTGTCCCCCCGACACGATGGACGCAGCGTACCGGAAGCCGTCGATCCGCCGTGAATCCGCTGTCGGCACGCTGGTAACTTCGGCACCGAACCCGGCGTTCGTGCCGGGCGGAACGGAGACCCCAGCACCCCATGGCAGCACCCCGCACCGAACAGACCCGCTACGCCTTCGTCGTCGCCTCGAACCGCCTGCCGGTCGACCGCATCGTCGACGAGGACGGCAACGAGGGCTGGCGGCACTCGCCCGGCGGCCTCGTCACCGCACTCGAGCCGGTGATGCGCGCGAACGACGGTGCCTGGGTCGGCTGGGTCGGCCAGCCCGACGTCGAGGTCGCCCCGTTCGACAACGAGGGCATCCACATCGTGCCCGTCCCGCTGAGCAACGACGACGTCGAGGAGTACTACGAGGGGTTCAGCAACGACACCCTCTGGCCGCTCTACCACGACGTCATCGAGCACCCGAGCTACCACCGCGACTGGTGGAACGCGTACAAGCGCGTGAACCAGCGCTTCGCCGAGCAGATCGCCGAGATCGTCGAGCAGGACGGCATCGTCTGGGTGCAGGACTACCAGCTGCAGCTCGTGCCCGCGCTCCTCCGCGAGCTCCGGCCGGACCTGACGATCGGCTTCTTCAACCACATCCCGTTCCCACCCGTCGGCATCTACGCCCAGCTCCCGTGGCGCGCACAGATCCTCGACGGCCTGCTCGGGGCGGACGTGATCGGCTTCCAGCGGCACGACGACGCGAGCGACTTCCTCCGGGCGGTCCGGCACATCAAGGGCTACACGACCAAGGGGCAGACGATCGACGTCCCCGTCGACGACCCGGACGCACCGCGCAGCCGCAAGGGCATCACGGTGCGACACGTCGAGGCCCGGCACTTCCCGATCTCCATCGACGCCGCCGGCTTCGAGGAGATCGCGCACCGACCCGAGGTGCAGGAGCGCGCCCGTGAGATCCGTGCGAGCCTCGGCAACCCGAAGACCGTGCTGCTCGGCGTCGACCGCCTCGACTACACGAAGGGCATCCGCCACCGGATCAAGGCCTTCGGCGAACTCGTCGAGGACGGCCGCATCGCGGTCGAGGACGCCACCCTCGTGCAGGTCGCCAGCCCGAGCCGCGAGCGCGTCGACACGTACGCCACGCTCCGCGACGAGATCGAGCTCACGGTCGGCCGCATCAACGGCGACCTCGGCGTGATCGGGCACCAGCCGATCGCCTACCTGCACCACGGCTACCCGCGCGAGGAGATGGTGGCGCTCTACCTCGCCGCCGACATCATGCTCGTCACGGCCCTCCGCGACGGCATGAACCTCGTCGCGAAGGAGTACGTCGCGGCCCGGTTCGACAACGACGGCGTCCTCATCCTGTCCGAGTTCGCCGGTGCCGCCGACGAACTGAAGCAGGCCGTCATCGTCAACCCGCACGACATCGGCGCGCTGAAGGACTCGATCCAGCGCGCGATCGAGATGCCCCGACGCGAACGCTCGACCCGCATGCGGGCCCTCCGCAAGCGCGTCCGCGACAACGACGTGGCGCGCTGGTCGCGCTCGTTCCTCGAGGCGCTCGACCGCCACGCCCCGAAGAACGCGCAGATCGACCCCTCCGCGGCGGACCCGAAGGACCAGCACCGCGAGGCGCAGACGGACAACATGTCGATCTTCGACCAGGACGCCCAGACGGCGCGTGCTGCCGAGGACACCCGGGAGGCGCGTGATGCCTGAGACGACCACCGACCAGACCGCCGTCGACCGGGCCCTCGAGACGCTCGCGGCTGCGCCGCGACTCATCGTCGCCCTCGACTTCGACGGCACGCTCGCGCCGTTCGCCGACGACCCGTCGCAGGTCGGCGCCCTGCCCGGCTCGTGGGCGGCCGTCCTCACCCTGCACCGGGCGAAGGACACCGAGGTCGTCCTGGTCTCCGGGCGTCCGCTGGACAGCCTCGCCGCGGTGACGCACGCCCCCGCCGAGATGGCCCTCGTCGGGTCGCACGGCGTCGAGTGGCGCGTCGACGGACACGACGAAGCGGCCCTCACCGACGACGAGCAGGCCCGCGTGGCCCGGATCGGCACGGCGCTCGACGCGGTCGGGGAGCGGTTCCCGGGTGTCGTCATCGAGCACAAGCCGGCCGGCCACGGCGTGCACACCCGCCGGGTGAGCGCCGAGGTCGCGGCCGAGGCGAACGCCGCCGCGAGTGCCGCCGCGCACGAGGTAGACCCGGACGTCCTCGAACGCGGGGGCAAGGACATCCTCGAGTTCGCCGTCCGGCACGTCACCAAGGGCGACGCGATCGCCAGGCTGCGCGACCTGCACGGCGCCGACGCGGTGTTCTTCGCCGGCGACGACGTCACCGACGAGGACGCCTTCCGGGTGCTCCGCGACGGCGACGTCGGCGTGAAGGTGGGGGAGGGCGACACGCTCGCCGGCTACCGGGTCGCCGACCCCGCGGCGCTCACCGACGTGCTGAAGCAGCTCGCTCGGATCCGCGCCACGCGCTGACCCGCAGCGACCCGACGGGCCCGAACCGCGCCTCCTGGACCACCCGTCACCCATGCGGATGCATGGAGTTGTCGGCTTGGTATCCCAACTGCGCCTAGACTCACCCCATGCCTGATATCGACGTCAAGCCGCGCAGCCGGGTCGTCACCGACGGGATCGAAGCAACCACCTCGCGTGGCATGCTGCGTGCCGTCGGGATGGGGGACGAGGACTGGGAGAAGCCGCAGATCGGCATCGCCTCCTCGTGGAACGAGATCACCCCGTGCAACCTCTCCCTCGACCGCCTCGCGCAGGGGGCGAAGGAAGGCGTCCACTCCGGCGGCGGGTACCCGCTCCAGTTCGGCACCATCTCCGTCTCCGACGGCATCTCGATGGGCCACGAGGGCATGCACTTCTCCCTCGTCTCGCGTGAGGTCATCGCCGACAGCGTCGAGACCGTCGTGAACGCCGAGCGGCTGGACGGCACCGTCCTGCTCGCCGGCTGCGACAAGTCCCTTCCAGGCATGCTCATGGCGGCCGCGCGCCTGGACCTCGCGAGCGTCTTCCTCTACGCGGGCTCGGTCATGCCGGGCTACGTGAAGCAGGCCGACGGCTCCTTCAAGGAGGTCACGATCATCGACTCCTTCGAGGGCGTCGGCGCGTGCAAGGCCGGCACCATGTCGGAAGAGGAACTCAAGAAGATCGAGTGTGCGATCGTCCCGGGCGAGGGCGCCTGCGGCGGCATGTACACCGCGAACACCATGGCGTCGGTCGCCGAGGCCCTCGGCATGTCGCTCCCCGGCTCGGCAGCGCCGCCCAGCGCCGACCGTCGGCGTGACTACTACGCGCACCGCTCCGGCGAGGCCGTGGTCAACATGCTCCGCCTGGGCCTCACCGCCCGCCAGATCCTCACGAAGGAGGCGTTCGAGAACGCCATCGCCGTCGCCATGGCACTCGGAGGCTCCACCAACGTCGTCCTCCACCTCCTCGCGATCGCGCACGAGGCCGAGGTCGAGCTCTCCCTCGACGACTTCAACCGCATCGGCTCGAAGGTCCCGCACCTCGCCGACATGAAGCCGTTCGGCAAGTACGTCATGGTCGACGTGGACCGCAACGGCGGCATCCCGGTGATCATGAAGGCGCTGCTCGACGCCGGCCTGCTGCACGGCGACGTCATGACCGTCACCGGCAAGACCCTCGCCGAGAACCTGGCCGAGATCGACCCGCCGGAGCTCGACGGCGAGGTGTTCCGGACGCTCGACAACCCGATCCACGCCACCGGCGGCCTGACGATCCTGCAGGGCTCCTTCGCGCCGGAGGGCGCCGTGGTGAAGACGGCCGGCTTCGACGCCGAGGTCTTCGAGGGCCCCGCGCGGGTGTTCGACCGCGAGCGCGCCGCCATGGACGCCCTCACCGAGGGGAAGATCCAGAAGGGCGACGTCGTCGTCATCCGGTACGAGGGCCCCAAGGGCGGCCCGGGCATGCGCGAGATGCTCGCCATCACGGCGGCCATCAAGGGCGCTGGACTCGGCAAGGATGTACTACTGTTGACGGACGGACGATTCTCAGGCGGCACAACCGGCCTGTGCATCGGCCACATCGCACCGGAAGCGGTGGACGCAGGTCCAGTCGCATTCGTGCGCGATGGCGACCGCATCCGTGTCGACATCGCGGCTCGCTCGCTCGACCTACTGGTCGACGAAGCCGAGCTGGAAGCCCGCCGAGAAGGCTGGGCCCCGCTGCCCCCGCGCTACACCCGCGGAGTCCTCGCGAAGTTCGCGAAGCTCGTCCAGTCCGCCGCCAAGGGCGCGGTCACGGGCTAGCGTCGACACACGCACCATCGCCATCACTCCAGGCAAGGAACACCTCATGCCCACGGAAGCCACTCCGCTGTCCGCGGCCGCCGGTGCACGCCGGACGCCGGAGATCCTGACCGGCTCGGGAGCCGTCCTCCGGACGCTCGAGCACCTCGGGATCACCGACGTCTTCGGCCTGCCGGGCGGTGCGATCATCCCGTTCTACGACGAGCTCATGGCGTCGCAGACGATCCGCCACGTCCTCGTCCGGCACGAGCAGGGCGCCGGCCACGCCGCCGAGGGGTACGCCTCGGCGTCCGGCAAGGTCGGCGTCGCCATCGCGACCTCGGGCCCCGGCGCGACGAACCTCGTCACCGCGATCGCCGACGCCTACATGGACTCGGTGCCGTTCATCGCGATCACCGGCCAGGTCTTCTCGACCCTGATGGGGACGGACGCCTTCCAAGAAGCCGACATCGTCGGCATCACCATGCCGATCACGAAGCACTCGTTCCTCGTGACCGACCCGGCCGACGTGCCGGCGACCCTCGCCGCGGCGCACCTCATCGCGACGACCGGACGCCCCGGCCCCGTGCTGGTCGACATCACGAAGGACGCCCAGCAGAAGTCGGCGCCCTACGTCTGGCCGCCGAAGATCGACCTGCCCGGCTACCGGCCGGTCACCAAGGCGCACGGCAAGCAGATCACCGCGGCCGCGCAGCTCCTCGCCGAGTCCGAGCGCCCGGTGCTCTACGTCGGCGGCGGCGTGATCCGCTCCCGAGCGACCGCCGAGCTGCTCCGCTTCGCCGAGGCCACCGGTGCGCCGGTCGTCACGACGCTGATGGCACGGGGCGCCTTCCCCGACTCGCACCCGCAGCACCTCGGCATGCCCGGCATGCACGGCACCGTCCCGGCGGTGCTCGGCCTGCAGGACAGCGACCTCATCATCGCGCTCGGTGCCCGCTTCGACGACCGTGTGACCGGCAAGGCCGACGAGTTCGCGCCGAACGCCAAGGTCGTGCACGTCGACATCGACCCGGCCGAGATCTCGAAGATCCGCTTCGCCGACGTCCCGATCGTGGGTGATGCGAAAGAGGTCCTGGTCGACCTGCTCGACGCGTGGGGCGGCATCCCGACCGACCAGCGTGCGAGCACCGCCGAGTGGTGGGCGAAGCTCGAGCAGCTCAAGGTCGACTTCCCGCTCGGCTACGCGGAGCCGACGGACGGACTGCTCGCGCCGCAGGCCATCATCAAGCGCATCGGCGAGCTGAGCGGCCCCGAGGCGATCTACGCCTCCGGCGTCGGGCAGCACCAGATGTGGTCGGCGCAGTTCATCAAGTACGAGCGCCCGAACGCCTGGCTGAACTCCGGCGGCGCGGGCACGATGGGCTACTCCGTCCCCGCCGCGATGGGCGCGAAGGTCGCCGAGCCGGACCGCGTGGTCTGGGCGATCGACGGCGACGGCTGCTTCCAGATGACCAACCAGGAGCTCGCGACCTGCGTCATCAACGACATCCCGATCAAGGTCGCGATCATCAACAACTCGTCGCTCGGCATGGTGCGGCAGTGGCAGACGCTGTTCTACGACGGCCGCCACTCGTTCACCGACCTCGAGACCGGCCACGACTCGCGCCGCGTGCCCGACTTCGTGAAGCTGGCGGACGCGTACGGCGCCCTCGGCATCCGCGTCGAGAAGGCGGACGAGGTCGACGCCGCCATCCAGCTCGCCCTCGAGACGAACGACCGCCCCGTGGTGATCGACTTCGTCGTGAGCCGCGACTCGATGGTCTGGCCGATGGTCCCGCAGGGAGTCAGCAACTCGTCCATCGAGTACGCCCAGGCCCTCGCCCCCACCTGGGACGACGAGGACGCCGACATGACGGGGGAAACCGCATGAGCCACGTCCTCTCCCTCCTCGTCGAGGACAAGCCGGGTCTGCTGACCCGCGTCGCCGGGCTGTTCGCGCGCCGCGGGTTCAACATCGAGTCCCTCGCGGTCGGCAACACCGAGGTCGACGGCCTCAGCCGGATCACGGTCGTCGTCGACGTCGAGGACCTCCCGCTCGAGCAGGTGACGAAGCAGCTCAACAAGCTGGTCAACGTCATCAAGATCGTCGAGCTGGACTTCTCCCAGTCCGTCCAGCGCGAGCACATGCTCGTGAAGGTGCGGGTGGACAACCAGACGCGCTCGGCCGTGCTCGAGGCAGTGAACCTGTTCCGTGCGCAGGTCGTCGACGTCGCGAACGACTCGCTCATCGTCGAGGTGACCGGCGACCCCGGCAAGATCCAGGCGATCCTCCGCGTGCTCGAGCCCTACGGCATCAAGGAGCTCGCCCGTGCGGGCCTCCTCGGCATGGGCCGTGGGCCCAAGAGCATCACCGACCGGGTGCGCTGACCGCGACCCGTGACGGACTGGAGGCGCGGGTCGCCACCCGCACCGCGCCTCCAGTCCGTCTCCTCCCGACTCACCGCAACCAACGCTTCCCGAACCGACCACAGGAGAACCACCACCGTGACTGACATCGTGTACGACGCCGACGCCGACCTGACGCTCATCCAGGGCAAGAAGGTCGCCGTCATCGGGTACGGCTCGCAGGGCCACGCCCACGCCCTCAACCTCCGCGACAGCGGCGTCGAGGTCAAGATCGGCCTGCAGGAGGGCTCGAAGAGCCGCCAGAAGGCGGAAGAGGCCGGCTTCGAGGTCCTCACCCCGGCCGACGCCACGGCCTGGGCGGACGTCGTCGTCATCCTCGCGCCGGACCAGGTCCAGCGCATCGTCTACAAGGACGACATCGAGCCCAACCTCAAGCCGGGCGCCACGCTCGTCTTCGGCCACGGTTTCAACATCCGCTTCGGCTACATCCAGGCGCCGGAGGGCGTCGACGTGTCGCTCGTCGCCCCGAAGGGCCCAGGGCACACCGTGCGCCGCGAGTACGAGGCCGGCCGTGGCGTCCCCGTGATCGTCGCCGTCGAGGTCGACGCGTCCGGCTCCGCCTGGGACCTCGCGTGGTCGTACTCGAAGGCCATCGGCGGCCTCCGCTCCGGCGGCATCAAGACGACCTTCACCGAGGAGACCGAGACCGACCTGTTCGGCGAGCAGGCCGTCCTGTGCGGTGGCACCTCGCAGCTCATCCAGTACGGCTTCGAGACCCTGGTCGAGGCCGGCTACCAGCCGCAGATCGCCTACTTCGAGGTCCTGCACGAGCTCAAGCTCATCGTCGACCTCATCTGGGAGGGCGGCCTCACGAAGCAGCGCTGGTCGATCTCCGACACGGCCGAGTTCGGTGACTACGTCTCCGGCCCGCGCGTGATCTCGCCCGAGGTCAAGGAGAACATGAAGGCCGTCCTCGCGGACATCCAGAACGGTGCCTTCGCGAAGCGCTTCATCGACGACCAGGACGCCGGCGCGCCGGAGTTCAAGGCACTCCGCGCCAAGGGCGAGGGCCACCCGATCGAGGCGACCGGTCGCGAGCTGCGCGCCCTCTTCGCGTGGAAGTCGAACGACGCCGACTACGTGGACGGTTCCGCCGCGCGGTAGTCTTCGCAACACCACTCGACGACGAGGCGGCGGTGCACCCGCACCGCCGCCTCGCGATGTGACCCGAACGTTATGCAGCACTTCACCACCAGCCCCGACGCCGCCCACCGGCGTCCCCTCGGCGTTCCCGGGGACGTTTCGCGACGACCGTCGTCCGGCCCGGACATGGGCGGTCCTCAGGTCGTCGTCCAGCATGGGAGGATCGTCGGATGGCGGTGACGAAGCGAGCGGTCCACATCGGCGCCGGCAAGATCGGACGCGGGTTCGTGGGGCAGTTCCTGGTCGCGAGCGGCTACGAGCTCACCTTCGTGGACGTCGACGACCGCGTCGTCTCGGCACTGAACGAAGCCGGCCGGTTCGTCGTGCACGAGGTCGGCGAGATGCCGGTCGAGCACCTCGTCTACGGGTTCACGGCCCTCAGCAGCAAGACCGACCGCGAGCAGGTCGTCCGGGCCATCGCCGAGGCCGACGTCGTCACGACCGCGGTCGGCGCCCGGACCCTGCCGCTCGTCGCCCCCGTCATCGCCGAGGGGCTTGCGGCCCGGCCGCTCGACCGTGGCGACGTCACGATCGTGGCGTGCGAGAACGCCTTCAACGCGACGGACTCCCTGCACGCCAGCATCCGTCGTGCCCCCATCCTCGAGGACCGCGACATCGCCGCCGTCTTCGCGAACTGCGCCATCGACCGCATCGTCCCCGACCAGTCCGGGGTGCTCGGCCAGTCCGGCGGCCTCGACGTCGTGCTCGAGCCGTTCTACGAGTGGGTCATCGAGCGCACGCCCTTCGCCGACTCCGACGCCGAGCCGCCCGCGATCGACGGCGTGACCTGGGTCGACGACCTGCAGCCGTTCGTCGAGCGCAAGCTCTACACGGTGAACACCGCGCACGCGACGGCCGCTTACCACGGCTACGTCCGGGGCATCCGCCTCATCCGCGAGGCCCTCGAGGACGAGGCCGTCCGCGCCGAGGTCGACGGCGTCCTCGCCGAGACCACAGCACTCCTCGTCGCCAAGCACGGCTTCGACCCGGAGGAGCACGCGCGCTACGTCGCCGCGAACCTCTCCCGCATCGCGAACCCGCACCTCCCGGACACGACCGTCCGCGTCGGGCGCAACCCGCTCCGGAAGCTCGGCCGCCGCGAGCGCTTCGTCGGACCGGCTGCGCAGCTGGCCGAACGCGGGCTCCCCGTCGACCACCTGCTCGGCGCCGTGCGCGTCGCGCTCGACTTCGACGACGAGAACGACCCCGAGTCGATCGAGCTGCACGCGCTGCTCCGCTCGGGTGCGACGGCACACGCCCTCACCGAGATCCTCACCGGCCTGATGGAGAGCCACCCGCTGTTCCCCGCGGTGCGCGAGGTCGTCGCCGAGGTCCTCGAGACCCAACCCGCCGACGTCTGACCAGCGGCCGCACCGGTCGTCCGTGGTCGAGCCGGAGCGGCACGCCTCGTAGAATCGAGGCATGACCACGGCAGCATCCCCGCCCGACGGCTCGGTCGACCACGACGACGACGCCCTCAGCTGGGGCGACGCCGACGACGCGACCCACGTCGACGCGGCGCACAACCCGGTCACCGTCAAGGAACGCTCCGGCCGTGACCCCGAGGCCCCCGAGACCTCCGGCGCGCTCATCGGGTTCGGCGTCTTCGGCGGCCTGTACCTGCTCTACACGGTGGCCTGGCTGCTCACGGCCTCGACCTCGTACGTCTCGGACGTCGACACCGTGCTGACCGTCTTCGTCGAGGTGCTCCGGTTCCTGTCGATCGTCGCGCCCGCGCTGTGGTTCACCGTCGTGCTCTGGGCCGGCCGTGGACAGCGCACGCGGAGCCGTCTGCTGTGGATGCTGCTCGGCGCACTCGTCCTCTTCCCGTGGCCGTTCCTCATGACGCGGAGCTTCGGGTGACCGCCGCGACGCCGACCGTCCGTCGGTCGTCCCGGGCGTTCGTCGGCAAGGTCGTCGTCTGGCTCGTGTTCGCCCTGCTGTTCGCGTACATGACCGTGCAGAGCGTCGGTAACCTCGTGAGCATCTCGGGTTCGGTCCGGCAGTTCAACGCCTTCCTCGACACGACGTCCGGCGGCGATTCGCTCCGGAGCAGCACGCCGTGGCTCTGGCTCGTGCTGGACATCGCGATCGCGCCGGTCGCGTTCGTCGTCGCCCTGTGGATCACCCGACGCGCTCGGCTCGCGGTGACCATCGGTGTCTTCGTGCTGGCCTTCGCGGCAGCCGGCGCGCTGTGGTTGGACCTGCAACTGTTCGTGCCGAGCCTGCTGGACTTCGGTCGCTCCTCCTGACGGCCAGGAGGCGCGGTGCCGGCCGGCACCGCGCCTCCCGTCCGTCGTGTGGTCGCCCACCGGACCGACCCTGCGGTCGTAACCACGTGCACACGTCGATACGATGGTGGGATACCGCCCGTCTCGTGTGAGGAAACTGCAGCTGTGCCGAAGCCGGTCGTCCTGATCGCCGAAGAACTCTCGCCCGCCACAGTCGACGCCCTCGGGCCCGACTTCGAGATCCGGAACGTGGACGGTACCGACCGCCCCGCCCTCCTGGCCTCCCTCGCCGATGCGCACGCCATCCTGGTGCGCTCCGCCACCAAGGTCGACGCCGAGGCGATCGCCGCGGCCCCGAACCTCAAGGTCGTCGCCCGTGCTGGCGTCGGCCTCGACAACGTCGACATCAAGGCGGCGACCACCGCCGGGGTGATGGTCGTCAACGCGCCGACGTCGAACATCATCTCCGCCGCCGAGCTCACGGTCGGCCACATCCTGTCGCTCGCGCGCCACATCCCGGCCGCACACGCGTCGCTCGCCGCCGGCACCTGGAAGCGCTCCGCGTACACCGGTGTCGAGCTGTACGAGAAGACCGTCGGCATCATCGGCCTCGGCCGGATCGGTGCGCTCATCACCCAGCGCCTGCAGGCGTTCGGCGTCCAGGTCATCGCGTACGACCCGTACGTCACCACGGCCCGTGCCCAGCAGCTCGGGGTCGAGCTCGTCTCGCTCGAGGACCTGCTCAAGCGTGCCGACTTCACCACGATCCACATGCCGAAGACGCCGGAGACGGTCGGCATGATCTCGGACGACCAGTTCGCGCTCATGAAGCCGACCGCGTTCGTCGTGAACGTCGCCCGTGGCGGGCTGATCGACGAGGACGCGCTGCACCGTGCGCTCACCTCGAACACGATCGCCGGCGCCGGTCTCGACGTCTTCGTGTCCGAGCCCCCGAAGGACTCGCCGCTCGTCGCGCTCCCGAACGTCGTCGTCACGCCGCACCTCGGTGCCTCGACGGACGAAGCGCAGGAGAAGGCGGGCGTCTCCGTCGCCAAGTCCGTGCGGCTCGCCCTCGGCGGCGAACTCGTCCCCGACGCGGTCAACGTCGCCGGTGGCGTCATCGACCCGTACGTGCGCCCCGGCATCCCGCTCGTCGAGAAGCTCGGCCAGGTGTTCACCGGTCTCGCGACGTCGCCCGTCACCAGCATCGACGTCGAGGTGCACGGCGAGCTCGCCGAGTTCGACGTCAGCGTGCTGAAGCTCGCGGCGCTCAAGGGCGTCTTCACCGACGTCGTCAGCGACCAGGTGTCCTACGTCAACGCACCGTTGATCGCCGAGCAGCGCGGGGTCACCGTGCGGCTCATCACCGACTCGGACAGCCCGGAGTACCGGAACGTGCTCACGATCCGCGGGGCCCAGTCCGACGGCCCGGCGATCAGCGTGTCGGGCACGCTCACCGGCCCGAAGCAGGTCGCGAAGCTCGTCGAGATCAACGGTCACGACGTCGAGGTCGCCCTCGCCGAGCACCACGTGGTGATGGAGTACACCGACCGGCCCGGCATCGTCGCGGTCTACGGCAAGGAGTTCGGCGACGCCGGCATCAACATCGCGGCGATGCAGATCTCGCGGGAAGCCGCCGGCGGCCAGGCGCTCAGCGTCCTCACCGTCGACTCGCCGGTCCCGGCCGAGATCCTCGAGCACGTCCGGTCCACGATCGACGCGGCCTCGCTCCGCGAGATCGACATCACGCTGTAGGGGAGTGGCGGACATGACGCAGACGGTGAAGCTCGCGGTGATCCGCGGGGACGGCATCGGACCCGAGGTGGTCGACGAGGCGCTGAAGGTCCTGCACGCCGTGCTGCCGGGCGACCTCGTGGTGGAGGAGACCCCGTTCTCCCTCGGTGCCGACCGGTTCCTCGAGACCGGTGACATCCTCACCGAAGACGACATGTCCGCCATCGCCACCCACGACGCGATCCTGCTCGGCGCGGTCGGCGGCGACCCCCGCGACCCCCGGCTCGCGGGCGGGATCATCGAGCGCGGGCTGCTGCTGAAGCTGCGGTTCGCCTTCGACCACTACGTGAACCTGCGCCCGACCGTCGTCTACCCGTCGGTGACGACGCCGCTGACGTCCCCCGGTGACGTCGACTTCGTGGTCGTACGCGAGGGCACCGAGGGACCGTACGTCGGCAACGGCGGCGTCATCCGCGTCGGGACCCCGCAGGAGATCGCGACCGAGGTCTCGTTGAACACCGCGTACGGTGTCGAGCGCGTCGTCCGGTACGCGTTCGAGCTGGCGGACCGGCGGCCGCGCAAGCACCTCACGCTCGTGCACAAGAGCAACGTCCTGGTGCACGCCGGAGCCCTCTGGCAGCGCACCGTCGCGGCCGTCGGGCAGGAGTACCCGGACGTCACGGTGGACTACCAGCACGTCGACGCCGTCACCATCCACATGGTGCGGGAACCTGCTAGGTTCGACGTCATCGTCACCGACAACCTCTTCGGGGACATCATCACCGACCTGGCCGGCGCGATCAGCGGCGGCATCGGTCTGGCGGCCTCGGGCAACATCAACCCGGACGGCACCTTCCCCAGCATGTTCGAGCCGGTCCACGGCTCCGCGCCGGACATCGCGGGTCAGCAGAAGGCCGATCCCACGGCCGCCATCCTGTCCGTCGCACTGCTGCTCGACCACATCGGTCGCAGCGATCTCGCGGCGGCGGTCACGCGGGCGGTCGAGGCCGACCTCGCCGACCGGGGCACCTCGCAGCGTCGCACGGCCGAGATCGGCGACGCCATCGCCGCCGCGGCCACGGCACGCACCACCACCGCCTGACAGGAGTCTCCCCGTATGAGCACCGACACCGACTTCGGACTCGCGTTCGCCACCACCCCCTCACCCGAGCGCCGTGCCGCCGCCGAGCGCGAGGAGATCCTCGCCGACCCGGGCTTCGGCAAGCACTTCACGGACCACATGGCCACCGTGCAGTGGACGCTGGACGCCGGGTGGCACGATGCCTCGGTCCACCCGTACGGGCCGATCAGCCTCGACCCCAGCGCGAGCGTCCTGCACTACGCGCAGGAGATCTTCGAGGGGCTGAAGGCCTACCGGCACGCCGACGGCTCGGTCTGGACGTTCCGCCCGGACGCCAACGCCAAGCGCTTCCAGCGGTCCGCGCGGCGGCTCGCGCTGCCGGAGCTGCCGGTGGAGACCTTCGTCGACTCCATCCGCGAGCTGGTCCGGACCGACGTCGACTGGGTGCCCTCGGCGCCCGAGACGAGCCTGTACCTGCGGCCGTTCATGATCGCGACCGAGTCGTTCCTGGGGGTGCGTGCGGCACAGGCGGTGGCGTACCACTGCATCGCGAGCCCGGCGGGGGCGTACTTCACCTCCGGACCGAAGCCGGTGTCGATCTGGCTGTCCACCAACTACGCCCGGGCCGGCAAGGGCGGCACGGGTGCGGCGAAGACCGGCGGCAACTACGCCTCGTCGCTCCTGCCCCAGCAAGAGGCGTACGAGCACGGCTGCCAGCAGGTCATGTTCCTCGACTCGGTCGAGGGCAAGTACCTCGAGGAACTCGGCGGCATGAACGTCGTGCTGGTGAAGGCGGACGGCACGCTCGTCACGCCGGACTCCGACTCCATCCTCGAGGGCATCACGCGCGACTCGATCCTGCAGCTGGCGGAGGACCGCGGGCTGCGCGTCGAACGCCGTCGGGTGACCCTCGACGAGTGGCGTGACGGCGTCGAGGACGGCTCCATCACCGAGGCCTTCGCGTGCGGGACCGCCGCCGTCGTGACCCCGATCGCGGAACTCCGCGGCGAGGGCTTCACGATCGGGTCGCCGACCGTCGGGGCCGGCGAGCTGACGATGTCCCTGCGCGACGAACTCACCGACATCCAGTACGGCCGCCGTGCCGACCCGCACGGGTGGATGACGCGCCTGACCGACCCGGCCTGAACGCACACCACACGTCGATAGGCTCCAACGGTGAAGATCGCACGGTTCAGCAGCAAGGGCGAAGACCCCCGGTACGGCATCCTCGACGAGCGCGACCTGGTCGTGCTGGCGGGTGACCCGATGTACCAGGGGTTCGAGACCACGGGGGAGCGGGTGCCGCTGGCCGACGCCAAGCTCCTCGCCCCCGTCATCCCGCGGTCGAAGGTGATCGGCGTGGGGCTCAACTACGCCGAGCACGCGTCCGAGATGGACGAGCGCTCCGGGGACGACCCGGTGGTGTTCCTCAAGCCGAACACGTCGGTGATCGGCCCCGAGGACCCGATCCGTCTCCCCGCCGGGGTCGGACGCGTCGACCACGAGGGCGAGCTCGCCATCGTGATCGGGTCGCTCGCGAAGAACGTCACGCGCGAGGACTTCGCGAGCGTGATCCTCGGCTACACGATCGCCAACGACGTGACCGCCCGTGACCTGCAGGCGCGCGACGGCCAGTGGACCCGGTCCAAGGGCTTCGACACGTTCTGCCCGCTCGGGCCGGCGATCGAGACCGAGATCGACCCGTCGGACATCCGCATCGAGACCCGCGTGGACGGCGACCTGCGCCAGGTGGGTTCCACGAGCGAGATGGTGCACGACATCCCGTCCCTCATCGAGTTCGTCTCGTCGATCTGGACGCTCCTCCCTGGCGACGTCATCCTGACCGGCACCCCTGCCGGCGTCGGCGAGATCGCCGACGGCGAGGTCGTCGAGGTGACGATCGAGGGGATCGGCACACTGAAGAACCCGGTCATCGCCAAGCACTGACGCGCGTCACCGAACGGCCCGCTCCCACCGTGGGGGCGGGCCGTTCCGCGTCTCCGCGCGGATCGGCCCCTGCGACACGCCCGGGGTGCGGGACGGTTGGCGGGGCCCCCAGGGCGTGTGTAGAGTAATCACTCGTTGCCGCTGAGGCGGAGAACGGAACGGCCGAGACGGTCACCGGAGCGAACGCCCCGGAGATGCAGTCCGGACGGGGTCCCGCTCAGGCAACGAATCCCGATGACGATCCACTCTCGAAGTGGTCTGTTCGGGGTGAGACGAAATGCCTCTCTGACGACGCTCGTGTTCCACGGGTCGAGTGGGGAGTGCGTCTGGTCCTTGAGAACTCAACAGCGTGCACATTGTCAATGCCAATTTATTGACCCCGTGACTCATCAGCTTGCTGG
>NZ_JAVDSI010000023.1:0-30693 GCF_031455235.1 Curtobacterium sp. 320
TGGGGGGGCCCGCGGGGGGGGGGGGGGGCCCCCCGGGGGGGGGGGGCGGGGGGGGGGGGGCCCCCCCCCCCCCCCCCCGGGGGGGGGGGGGGGGGGCCCCCCCCCCCCCCCGCCTCCTGTGCGTCAGCAGCCCGTCGTCGTCAACGTGACCGTCGCGACCTCGCCGTTCGACACGGTCGCCTCCTGCGGGCAGAGCTCGTTCGCCCGCACGGTCACCTTGCCCAGCGGTACGCCGGCGAAGTCCGCGGTGCCGCCCGGGAACACCCGCTGGTGCTCGGAGAGCTTCCCGGTCTCGGCGGTGAAGACCTTCACCTCGTAGGGGTGGTCCGCGGCGTTGGC
This sequence comes from Curtobacterium sp. 320, assembly GCF_031455235.1. Taxonomy (NCBI): domain Bacteria; kingdom Bacillati; phylum Actinomycetota; class Actinomycetes; order Micrococcales; family Microbacteriaceae; genus Curtobacterium; species Curtobacterium sp. 320. The sequence goes on from NZ_JAVDSI010000023.1 coordinate 340, forward strand.
CGACACGGTCACGGACAGCTGCCCGGTGGAGTCGTGCGCACCGCAGCCGGTGAGCGTCAGGACCGCGGCGACGCCGAGGACGAACACGGGGGCGACACGTCGGAGCACGTCGGCAAGGCTACGCCGCGCCAGGGACCCTGGGGACCGCGCACGTCCTCCGTACTGGGGACGGCCACTGTCCGGTAGGCGCGTTAGCGTGGGTGCATGCACCACGAGCCCGTCGTCACCGACCGACCCGCCACGGACGCCGTCCGGCGGGCAGCGCTCCTCGCCGCGCTGGACGTGGTCGAGGGCGGGCCCGAGGAACGCTTCGAACGGATCACGCGGATCGCGCGCGAGGCGTTCGGCGTCACCGGCTCGTTCCTCAACCTCGCGGGGGAGTCCGAGGTCTTCATCAAGTCGCAGCAGAGCGACACGGTGTTCGGCCCGACCATCCCGCTCCACGACACGTTCTGCGGTCGGACCCTCGCGGTCGACGGCCCCGTCGTGGTCCCCGACGCCCGCGCCGACGTCCGGTACTCCGACATGCCGATGGTCGTCGACGACCCGAACGTGCGGTTCTACGCCGGGGTGCCCCTGCGGGTGGGCGACGACGACGTCAAGGTCGGCACGCTCTGCCTCATCGACCCGGCACCGCGCACGCTCGACGACGACGACCTCGCGCTGCTGCAGGAGCTCGGCGTATGGGCGGAGCGCGAGCTCGCCGCCGGCGCCGACGAGGACCGTCTCCGCTCGGTGCTCGCCGGACTCGAACCGGCCGGTGTCGACCTGCCCGGGTACCGCGTCGGCGGCATGTCCAAGCCGCACGGGGTTGTGTCCGGTGACTTCCACGACTGGCACGTCGACGGGGCGTCGCTCTCGGTGACCGTCGCCGACGTCATGGGCAAGGGGATGTCCGCCGGGCTCCTCGCCGCGACCATCCGTGGAGCGCTGCTCGCCCGGGGGACCTCGTCGTCCCGTGATGCCGTGGCGGCGCTCGAGGCCCAGGTCGCCCCGGACTTCGGTCGTGCCGAGTCCTTCGCGACGCTGTTCCACGGCCGCCTGACGACCTCGACCGGGCGGATGGAGTTCACCGACGCCGGGCACGGTCTCGTGCTGCACCTGCACGCGGACGGCACGGAGACCGTGCTGCGCTCGTACGACCTGCCGATCGGGCTGCACCCGGTCGGTGCCGCGCGGGTCACCGGGACGCTCGAGCTGGAGCGCGGGGACGTCCTCATCGTCGTGAGCGACGGGGCGCTCGAGCTGTGGGACTCCACGCTCGCGTCCCTCGGTGCGCTCGGGGCGATGTGGCGGGACGCGCCGGAGCTCGACGTGTTCTTCGGGCGGGTGCGGGCGCGTGCGGCGACGCACGACCCGGGGGACGACCTGACGGTCGTGGTCGTCGCGCGCGACTGAGGCGGCGCGGGCGGGGCGGGGGTGCCGAGAGGGCAAAATCTGTCGCGCCCGGCGCCGGCGGGCGGCACTTCGTGCGCCCTCGCCGGACGTGAGCGGCGTGTTGTGCCCGCTCGCGGCCGCGACGGCCCGCCGCGCGGCGCCGCGCGGGCGCTACGCGCCCAGGCGCTCGATGAGCTCGCGGTAGCGCTCGGCCGTCCGCGCCACGATCGCCTCGGGCAGCACCGGCGGCGTCCCCTGCCGATCCCAGTTCGCGCTGAGCCAGTCCCGCACGATCTGCTTGTCGAACGACTCCGTGCGGTTCCCCGACCGGGCGTCCCAGTAGCGGCTGGAGTCGCTCGTCAGGACCTCATCGGCGATCCGGATCTGCCCCGACGCATCGCGCCCGAACTCGAACTTCGTGTCCGCGATGACCACCCCGCGGCCGAGCGCGATCGCCGCCGCCTCGGAGTAGACGCGGAGCGAGAGGTCCCGCAGCTGCGTCGCGACGTCGGACCCGACGAGGTCGACCGTCTGCTCGAAGGAGATGTTCTCGTCGTGCTCGCCCTGCGGCGCCTTGTACGCCGGCGTGTAGATCGGTTCGGGCAGCTGGTCGCCGTTCGACAGACCGGCGGGGAGGGGCACGCCGCAGACACTGCCGGACTGCTGGTACTCGGCCCACCCGCTGCCGACGAGGTACCCGCGGACGACGCACTCGACCGGGAACATCTCGAGCGGCATGACGTGCATGGAGCGGGGTGCTACCGACGACGGCACCGGGGTCCCGCCGGCGGACGGCGCGATGAGGTGGTTCGGCACGTCGGCGAGCTGGGTGAACCAGAAGCGGGACAGCCGGGTGAGGAACTCGCCCTTGCCCGGGATCGGCGGCTCGAGCGCGAAGTCGTAGGCGCTCACCCGGTCGGATGCGACGAGGAGCAGCTCGGTGGCGCTCGCGACGTCGGCGGTGCCGGAGGGGACGTAGAGCTCGCGGACCTTGCCGGAGGAGACGTGCTGCCAGCCGTCGAGGACGGGCGCCGGGCTCATCGGGCGACCTTCGCGGCGATGTCGGTGCGGAACTGCGCTCCCGCGAGCGTGATGTCGCCCAGGCCGGCGTAGGCGCGGTCGCGGGCCTCGGCGAAGGAGGACCCGGTGGCGACGACGCTCAGCACCCGCCCCCCGGTCGCCACGAGCTGGTCGTCGAGGACCCCGGTGGCGGCGTGCGCGACGGAGACCCCCTCGCGCGCGTTCGCGGCGTCGATCCCGGTGATCGGCCGACCGGTCTGCGGGTTCTCCGGGTACCCCTCGCTCGCGAGCACGACCGTCACGGCGGCCTCGTCGCGGAACGACGGCGCCGGGGTGCCCCCGAGCTGCCCGGTGGCCGCGGCGAGCATCAGCCCGCTCAGCGGGGTCGCCAGGCGGGGGAGGACGACCTGGGTCTCCGGGTCGCCGAAGCGCGCGTTGAACTCGATGACCCGGACGCCCTGCTCGGTGACGATGAGTCCGCAGTACAGGAGGCCGACGAACGGCGTGCCCTCGTGCTCGAGCCGGCGGACGGTGGGGAGCGCGACCAGGTCGGTGACCTCGTCCACGAAGGCCTGCTCGGACGCCCAGCGGTCTGCGAGCCAGGGCAGCGGCGAGTACGCGCCCATGCCGCCGGTGTTCGGCCCGACGTCGCCGTCGCCCAGTCGCTTGTAGTCCTGTGCGGGGCTGAGCGGCCGGACGTCGTGCCCGTCGCTCAGGAAGAACAGGGAGACCTCTTCGCCGTCGAGGAACTCCTCGACCACGACGTGGCCGTGCTGCAGCCAGTAGGTGGCGTGGTCGATCGCTGCCTGGCGGTCCTCGGTCACGAGGACGCCCTTGCCGGCGGCGAGACCGTCCGCCTTCACGACGTAGGGGGCGCCGAGCTCGTCGATCGCGGCGACGGCCTCGTCGACGGTGCCGGCGTACACCGGGCGTCCGGTGGGCACCGCCGCTTCGGACATGATCCGCTTCGCGAAGGCCTTGGAGCCCTCGAGCTGCGCGGCGGCCTTGCTCGGACCGAACACCGGGATGCCCCGCGTGCGGACCGGATCGGCGACACCGGCGATGAGCGGCGCCTCTGGCCCGACGACGACGAGTTCGACACCGTTCTCGAGCGCGTACTCGGCGACGAGGGCACCGTTCGTCGGGTCGATCGAGACGGTCTCGACGTCGGCCGCGATGCCGGCGTTGCCCGGCGCTGCGGTGATGACGTGACCGGCCTGCTCCGCGAGGAGGGCCGTGATGATCGCGTGCTCGCGGGCACCGGAACCGAGGACGAGGATTCGCACCCGATCACCCTACCGATCCCGACTCGCCCGTTGCGATGCGACGGCTAGCCTGTGGACATGCCACCCAGGAGGATCGAGGACGCGGAGGGTCGCGCCGCGCTCACCGCCGTGCAGCAGGGGGCCACCGCTCGGCCGACCCTGGCGACTGCGGTGCGGTGGTCGTTGCAGCGCCTCGCGGAGGACGTGCCCGGCAACAGCGTCGAGGTGCGGGTCCCGCCGTTCGCGGCGGTCCAGGCCGTCCCCGGTCCCCGGCACACCCGTGGGACGCCGCCGAACGTGGTCGAGACGGACGCGGCGACGTGGCTCGCGCTCGCCACCGGCGAGCTGCGCTGGGACGAGGCCGTCGCGCAGTCGCGCGTCAGCGCGTCCGGGTCACGTGCGGACCTGACGGACTTCCTGCCGGTGCGTCTGGCCGTCTGAGACGGCCGTCGACACGGGACAGCAGACGGCCCCGAAACGGGACAGCAGACGGCCCCGAAACGGGACAGCAGACGGTCCGGAGCAGCCAGCAGACGGTCGCGTGTGTCGGACGGGAGGAACGGTGCCAGCCCGCCCCGCGCCTCCTGGTCCATACGGACGCAAGTACTTAGACGGCCTCACCGAATTAGGTAGTACCTACTGATGTGACGTCACCGACCCGGCGAATACCGTAGAAGTCGCCGGGATTCGGACCCGACCCGAACGGGTCCGAACCCGGCGACAGGGTCAAAGGTACGCGACATTCCGTACATCCTGTCAACCGTTCCGGCGAGTCGTGCTGCATTCCGCAACGAACCTGCGGCTTCCGGAGGCGCGGTTGCGCCCGGACGACTCGCCGATCAGAGCAGCTCGGCGAGCTCCGTGCGCGCGTGCAGGTCCCACTTCGTGAACACCCGCGACAGATGGGCGTCGATCGTCCGCACGCTGAGGCCGAGTACCTCGGCGATGCGGCGGTTGCTCATGCCCTGTGCGGCGAGCTCGGCGACCTCGTACTCGCGGTTGGTCAGCGGCGGCTTCACCCGTCCGGCCGACACCGCCATCCCGTGCGACGCGAGCACGCCCTGGGCCGCGATGATCCGGGTCCGCTCGTCGGCGCGGATCGCCTCGGCGTACTCGACGATGGCTCCCGCGAGCGGTCCGTCGACCCGGGCGGCGGCGTCGCGCATCCGCTCGAGGGACGCGGCGGAGTCCCGCCCGTTCAGCATGTCGTTCGTGTAGTGCAGCGTCTGCGCGTACATGACGTGCGTCCAGGACCCGCTCGCCGTCCCGCGCTCGATGATGTCGTCCGCGTGCCGCAGGCCCGCCGGGTTGCCGAGGACCGCCTCGGTCCAGGCGATCGTCACCGCGACCTGCTCGCCGATGATCCGCATCGCCCGGAGTGGCGTCGAGCGGGCGCGGTCGAGCGCAGCGGACGCATCCTCGGCGCGGCCGGCGTAGGCGTACGACATCGCGAGCCGTGCCCACGGGTAGGCCGCGAACCCGCCGTGGTCCGCCACGTCGTACCGCTCGCAGGCGGCGGAGAACGCGGCGATGGCGTCGTCCCAGCGCCGCTGGCCGAGCGCGAGGTTGCCCTCGCCGATGAGCTCGAGCGTGAAGTCGTACTTCAGGTAGGGGCTGGACCGGCGGACCGGGACCTCGGTGATGAGGTCGGCGATGTCGCCCCGCCAGACCTGGAGCTGGTGCAGCACGGAGACGATCTCGCCGACGCTCCAGGGGGCGTCCTCGAGGTGCTCGACCGCGGTCGCCAGGCAGGCCCGGCCGAACGCCGCCGCCTCGTCCAGCCGCCCTCCGGTCGCGAGGGCCATCACCGCGCACGGCGCCAGGCAGAGGAAGGCGAACGGCACCGTCGCCGCGTGCACGATGCCCGAGCGCTCGAGTTCGGCACGGACCTCGTCGAAGCTGCCGCCCCAGCCGAGGTGGGCGAGTCGGAGCAGCCGGAGCCGTTCGGCGGCGTCGCCGGAGACGAACCGTGCGGCGACGTCGGTCAGGGCCACCGCGGCGAGGACGTCGTCGTCGTGGAACTGCCGGATGTTCGCGAGGGTCTCGCACGCCTCGATCACGGCGTGGTCGTCGACCTCGGTCGGGGCCGAGCACACCACGGCCCAGGCGGCCTCGGCGTCGGCGCGACCGGCCTCGCGACCGGTGCTGTACGAGTGCGCGAGCGACCGCAGGCAGTGCGCGGCGACCCGTTCACTCGGGCTGAGCGTGGTACGCAGGGCCGCCGAGGCGAGGGCGATGCCGCTCTCGTGCTCCTGCAGCCGGACCGCGACCTGGGCGGCATCGAGCAGCTGGTCGACCGGGGGCAGCACGCCGCACTCCAGCGACCACAGCGCGGCACGGAGCCGGGCGGCCGGCGGGGCTCCCTCGGGGCGGTCGGTGCGGAACGCGTTGGCGCGGGCGAACAGCGCCGTGCGCCGGGCGACCGGGACGAGCGCCCGGACGACCTCGCCGACGAGCGGGTGCGACGGACGGACGACCGCGGCGCCGTCGTCGAGCGAGTCGATGCGGACGAGGCCGAGCGCCACCACCCGGTCGACGTCCCCGCCGCTGACGAGCCCGATCAGCCGCGCGAGGGGGATCGGATCCGCGAGGGCGACGATGTCGACCACGTCGCGGAGGTCCTCCGGCAGTGAGCCGAGCTCGGTCCGGTACATGTCGGCGAGGCTGTTCGAGGCCGTCACCCGGCCCCGCCAGTACCAGCCCGTCGCGGTCTGGTCGAGGGCACCGGAGGCGAGTGCGGACCGGACGACCTCGCGGATGTAGAGCGGGTTGCCGGCGGTGGCACGGTGCACCCGCTCCGCCGACGCCGTCTCGAGCTGGGCACCGAGCGCCTCGGCGATGAGCGACGAGGTCTCGTGCAGGTCGAGCGGTTCGAGGTCGATGCGCTCCAGCAGGTCGTCCTGCCACAGGGCGCGCAGGGGTTCGGGGAGCGCGGTGAAGTCGCGGCACGTCAGCACGAGACGGGCGCCCTGCTCGCGGACGAGCCATGCCACGTACCGCGCCGAGATCGCGTCGAGGTGGTCGGCGTCGTCGACGCGCAGGAGGACGTCGCGGTCGGTGAGCTCCTCGCTCTCGCGCAGGCGCTGCTCGGCACCGCCGGCACCGACGAGCTCGGCGAGCGACCCGGGGAGCTCCCCGAAGCGCTCGGCCACCGCGCCGAACGGCATCGAGCGGCTGGCGGCGACGGCGGTGATCGGCACGACGAGGGTCCGGCCGGAGGTGTCACGCCCGGAGACGCGGTCGGTGACCCGCACCGCGGCCGAGCTCTTGCCGAGACCGGGAGCACCGACGAGCGCGACGCTCCACCGGTGCTCGGCCACGACCGAGACGGCTCGGTCCTCCTCGCGACGCTGGAGGATCGGCCAGCCGATCCGCGCCGGGATCCGGGAACCACGAGTGGTCCGTTCGCGCATCTGCCGTACCTCCTCCCCGTGGATACCGATCGGTAGGGACCATCCTCTCCCGGATCGACCTGGCCGCACAGACCGGAGCACGTCCCACAGTGGGGGACAATGGGACCGTGAGCAACACCGATCGACCCGACGAACGACCGGCTCCGGCGCCGAACGCCGTCTCCTCCTCCGACGAGGTGACGATCCGTCGCGCCCCGAAGTTCGGCGTCTTCATCGTGGGCGGTGCGGTGCTCGGCTTCATCGCGACGCTCATCGTGGTGTCGCTCACCATGGACATCGACCGCGGGGACACGCAGGAGACCGCGAGCTTCGGCAGCCTGGTGGGGTACTTCAGCCTGTGGGGCGTCACGATCGGCGCCTTCGTCGGCGCGGTCGTCGCCGTCGTCCTGGACCGCGTGTTCTCGCGCCGTGCGGCTCGCCTCACGGCGGAGCGCGTCGAGGTCGAGCTGCCGCCCGAGACGGTGGACGGCGAGATCGAGGACCACGGCGACCAGGCGCGGTAGACGCGACCGGACGAACGGACGGGAGGCGCGGTGCCAGCTGGCACCGCGCCTCCAGTCCGTTGCTGGGTCGCGTTCGCGACCGTCGCTCAGCTGAGCTGGTTGGCCTCGACCCAGGACAGGTACTCCGGGCTGACCGTGCCCGTGACGTACTCGCCCGTGAAGCAGCTCATCTCGAGATCCGTGACGTCGGAGCCCTCGATGATCGCGTCGCGCATGTCGCCGATCTCCTGGTAGATCAGGTGGTCGCTGCCGAGCACCTTGTTGATCTCCGGGATCTTCCGGTCGTGGGCGATGAGCTCCGCGCGGGTCGGCATGTTGATGCCGTAGACGTGCGGGTACCGGACCGGGGGAGCGGCGCTCGTGAACGTGACCTCGTTCGCACCGGCGGCGCGGGCCATCTCGACGATCTCGCGGCTCGTCGTGCCGCGCACGATCGAGTCGTCGACGATGAGGATGTTCTTGCCCTTGAACTCGGACGACATCGCGTTGAGCTTCTGGCGCACGGACCGCTTGCGCTCCGCCTGCCCCGGCATGATGAACGTGCGGCCGACGTAGCGGTTCTTGTAGAAGCCCTCGCGGTACTCGATGCCGAGCTTCTGCGCGACCTGCATCGCGGCCGGGCGGCTCGAGTCCGGGATCGGCATGACCACGTCGATGTCACCGGTGGGGGCGTACTGCGCGATCGTGTCCGCCAGGCGGTTGCCCAGCCGGAGGCGGGCGTCGTACACCGAGATGCCGTTCATCACGGAGTCGGGACGGGCGAGGTAGACGTACTCGAACGAGCACGGCACCAGGCGCGGGTTCTTCGCGCACTGACGGGCGTGCATCTGGCCGTTCATCTCGATGAAGATCGCTTCACCGGGGGCGACGTCGCGGACGATCTCGTAGCCGCCGGACTCGAGCACGAGGGACTCGGAGGCGACGACCCACTCCGGCTTGCCGGCCTCGTCGAACTTGTGCCCGAGGATCAGCGGGCGGATGCCGAACGGGTCGCGGAACGCCAGCAGCCCGTGCCCGGCGATGGTCGCGATGGCGGCGTAGGAGCCCTCGACCCGCTCGTGCACGCGCTCGACGGCGTCGAAGACCTGCCCGGGGTCGAGGTCCTTGCCGCGCACCTGGCCCTGGAGCTCGTGCGCGAGCACGTTCACCAGCAGCTCGGTGTCGGAACTCGTGTTGAGGTGCCGCCGGTCGATGTCGAACAGTTCACGGGTGAGTTCCCGCGTGTTCGTCAGGTTGCCGTTGTGCACGAGGACGATGCCGTAGGGCGCGTTCACGTAGAACGGCTGGGCCTCTTCCTCGTTGCTGGCGGCACCCTTGGTGGCGTACCGGACGTGCCCGAGGCCCATGGTGCCCAGCAGGGCGCGCATGTCACGGGTGCGGAAGGACTCCCGCACGTGACCGCGGGTCTTGTGCATGTGGTGGATGTGACCCTCGACCGTGGCGATGCCCGTCGAGTCCTGTCCCCGGTGTTGCAGGAGGAGCAGTGCGTCGTAGATGGATTGGTTGGCGGGGCCCTGTGCAACGAGGCCGACGATGCCGCACATTCGCGGGTGTGCTCCAGACCGTAGAATCGGGGGGTACCGAACAAGTCTGCCATGTCACCGCGAAGGACTCAGCATGCCCAACCCGTACGCCGAAGCCGGAGTGGACACCGCCGCCGGTGACCTGGCCGTCGAACTCATGAAGTCCGCAGTCGCGGCCACCCACACCCCGTCGGTCCTGGGCGGCGTCGGTGGCTTCGCCGGGCTCTACGACGTCTCGTTCCTGAAGGACTTCTCACGGCCGCTGCTCGCGACCTCCACCGACGGCGTCGGGACGAAGGTCGCCATCGCGCAGGCGATCGACAAGCACGACACGATCGGGCAGGACCTCGTCGGCATGGTCGTCGACGACATCGTCGTGGTCGGCGCGAAGCCGCTCTTCATGACGGACTACATCGCCTGCGGCCGGGTCGTCCCCGGGCGCATCGCGGACATCGTCGCCGGCATCGCCCGCGGCTGCTCGGAGACCGGCACCGCGCTGGTCGGGGGCGAGACGGCGGAGCACCCCGGGCTGCTCGGGCCGGACGACTACGACGTGGCCGGTGCCGCGGTCGGCGCGGTCGAGGCCGGGTCGCAGCTCGGCGCGCACCTCGTGCAGGACGGCGACGTCGTCGTGGCGATCGAGTCCTCCGGGCTGCACTCCAACGGGTACTCGCTCGTGCGGCACATCCTGTCGTCGCGCGGCGTCGGGTACACCGACTCGTTGCCGGAGCTCGGCGGCCTCGTCGGGGAAGCCCTGCTCGAGCCGACGCGCCTCTACACGACGCCGCTGCTGTCGCTCATCGAGCAGCACCCGGGCGCCGTGCACTCGCTGTCGCACGTCACGGGCGGTGGCATCGCGGCGAACCTGGCGCGCGTGCTGCCCGTCGGGTCCTGGGTCGAGGTCGATCGCTCCACATGGGAGCCGCTCCCCGTCTTCCGTGTGCTCGCGTCGATGGCGGGCACTCCCATCGAGGACACCGAGGGCACCTGGAACCTCGGCATCGGCATGTTCGCGGTCGTGTCGGCCGCTGCGGCGTCGGACGTCATCGCGTCGCTCGGGGCCGCCGGGCTGCCGTCGTGGGCGGTCGGGACGATCTCGACCTCGGCGCGTGACCTCGACGGGTTCGAGCAGGGCGCGAAGGGCGTCGACGGCGGCGCGGTGCGGCTCGTGGGGGCGTACGCGGGCTGAGCGCGGGCGCGCGGGCCGCGCGGGCGCGCCGCGCGGGCGCCGCGGGCTCGAGGTCGCACGAACTGCCGTCCGGACTCCTTCCGGGCGGCAGTTCGTGCGACCGGGGCGGAACGGGCGCGGCAGGTCGTGCGACCTCGGATTCGTCGTTCCTTGCGCGCTCCGGTCGTTGTGGACGCGCGGGTGCGACATCGTCGCTGTCGTACGACCTCGGCTTCGTCGTTCGTTGCGCGCGCGGGTCGTCGCGTGCGCGGGTCGTTGCGGGCGCGCGGGTGCGACATCGTCGCTGTCGTACGACGTCGAGGATGTCGTTCCGAGTCCGCGGGGCCCCGGCCGACGTCAGACGCGGGCAGCACCGCGGCACGCACGACGAAACGCCGCGCTGCCCCGGAGGGTGCGCGGCGTCGTCATCGAGCCTGGGTCAGGCGGACTTGTTCTGGTCCTGCTGCGGTTCGAACTCGTCGTCTTCTTCGAGCTGGTCATCACCGTATTGGTCTGCCCAGCGGTCGACGTAGGAGTTCTCGTCCGAGTGTTGCCCGGCGGAGAGCTCTCGTTCGAGCGCACCGTAGTTCGTCTCCGGGCTGAAGTACTTCAGTTCCCGGGCGACCTTGGTGTGCTTCGCCTTCTGACGGCCGCGCCCCATGCGTGACCCCCTCGTGATCGGCTCTGGTCCGGTCCTGGCGGGAGAGGAGTCACCCGGGGAACCGAACGGTTTCGTGGTTTGAAATCTGCCGATCACTCTACCATGTACCCCGATCTGGACGTCGCCGCGACGGCCCCGCCCACAGCAGAATCGAAGTGATGACAGACGACGCGCAGGCCCCGGCCGACCAGCACGCCCGGGTCGTGGTGATCGGGGCGGGTCAGGCCGGCCTCTCGGTGGGATACCACCTCCGCCGACTCGGCCTGACGCCGGGGAGCGATCTGGTGCTGCTCGACCGGGCGCCGAGCACGGGTGGCGCCTGGCAGTTCCGGTGGGAGGCCCTCCGCCTCGGAGCCGCGCACCGCGTGCACGACCTGCCCGGGATGAACGCGATGGGCCTCCGGTTCGACGACGCCGACCGGTCGCGACCGGCCCGGGACGTCGTCGGCGAGTACTACCGGCGCTTCGAGCAGCACTACGACCTGCGGGTCCGCCGTCCGGTCTCGGTGTCGTCCGTGTCGCGCATCGAGGACAGCCCCGGAGTGCCCGGAGGCCTGTGCGTCACCGTCCGGACCGCCGACGGGCGCACGAGCAGGATCGGTGCCGAGGTCGTCGTGAACGCCTCCGGGACGTGGGGCACGCCGTTCGTCCCGTGGTACCCGGGTCGCGATGCCTTCGGGGGTCGGCAGCTGGACACGACGGAGTACCGGAGTGCGGCGGAGTTCGCCGGTCAGGACGTGGTGGTCGTCGGCGGTGGCACCAGCGCGATCGGGTTCCTGCTCGAGCTCGACGGCGTCGCCGCGCGGACCCGGTGGTTCACCCGGCGGCCGGTGGTGTGGTCGGAGTCGGCAGCGCTCGACCTCGAGTCCGCGGTGGCGGCGGTCGACGAGCAGGACCGGGCCGCCCGGGCGGGGGAGACCCTGCCGAGCATCGTCTCCGGCACCGGTGTCCCCGTGTCGCGCCGGATCCGTGCCGGACTCGAGCGGGGTGTGCTGCGGGACTCGCCGATGTTCACCCGGCTCGACGAGACCGGTGTGGTCACGGCCGAGGGTGAGCACGTGCACGCCGACGCCGTGATCTGGGCGACCGGGTTCCGTGCGGACCTGCGGCACCTCGCGCCGCTGCACCTGCGGACCGCGGCCGGGGGCATCGTGGTCGAGGACGGTCGGTCGGTGGACGAGCCGCGGTTGTTCCTCGCGGGGTACGGGCCGCAGGCGTCGACCATCGGGGCGAACCGTGCAGGGCGGCGGATCGCCCGGCAGGTGATGGACGTGCTCGCGGATGACGATGCGGGCTCGGCGCCGGCGGTCGGGTCCGACTGACCTCGCACACTGGCGGGGGGCGTCAGGCGGGCAGGGGCTCCTCGACGCCACGACGCCGGCGCGAGGCCAGCAGGAACACCGCGTCGAGCGAGAACCGCCCCGGCCCGGTCAGCGCCACCGCGAGGGACGCCACCGCGAGCACGAGGACGTACTCGAACCCGCCGTCCTGCGAGTAGAACCCCGCGGACGCGTGCGCGAGCAGGCCGGCCACGACCATGTCGACCGCGAGCAGCACGCCCACGATCCGGGTCGCGACGCCGAGCACGAGGAACGCCCCGCCGACGAGTTCGAGCCCGGCGACGAGGGGTGCCGCGACCTCGGCGAGGGGGACGCCCATGCCGGAGAAGCCCTGGGACACGGAGCCGATCCCCTGCGCGAACTTCTGGGCGCCGTGGGCGATGAACACCACGCCGAGGACGATGCGGAGCGCGGTCAGGCCGATGGAGGTCGATGTCGTTCGCATGCCGTCGAAGCTAACCGGTGACGCGTCATCATCCACCCCCGTCCGGGGGACTTCCCGGACATCACCAGAACATGCCCAGGCCCGGGTCCGCAGAAGCGCGGACCCGCGTTCAGGAATCGGCGCCGCGTCCGGTCTGCTGCTGCAGGCGGTCGATGTGTTCCGAGGCCTCGGCCTTGGTGAGGTCGGCGGGGAGTTCCTCGCCTGCCTCGCGGGCGAGGGTGTCGAGGTAGCTGCGCTGCGGCCCGGTCATGGGCTCGTCACCGGTGACCCACTGCTCGGGGTCCTTGCTGGCGTCGGTGCTGGGGTCGGGGCGGGCTCCGCCGAGGGTCTCGGGCTGGTCGGTGCGGTCGTCGATCGGGTCTGCGTCACTCATGGCGTGGACGCTACGCCGCACCCCCGACCGGAACGCCCACCGTGGCGTCCCCCGGACACACGGCGCCCCCGCCCGTGGCAGCGCCCCCGCCCGTGGCAGCGCCCACGCCCGTGGCAGCACCCACGGTCAGTCCGCGACCGCGGTGTACCGCACCAGGTCCGGGCCGACCGAGCTCACCGCGATCGGGACCGACCGGTCCTCGCGGCGGATCCAGATCGTCGCGGCACGCTCGTCGATCCGCTCGACCTCGTGCAGGGTGCCGTCGATCAGGACGGCAGCGCGGACCAGGACGTGCCCGGTGCCCGAGCGCGGCGGCAGCCCCACGACGTCGTCGCCGAAGGCCGGGTACCGACCGGGCGACAGGAACGGCGACACCGGGGTGGTCACGATCTCGAGGCCCTCGTCGACCGCGCGCACCGCCACGAGCCGCACCGCCTGGTCGGTGGGGAGCGGCACGTCGACGACCGGGGCGTCCGCGGAACCCGCCAGTGCGCGGAAGGCGGGCCGACCGTCGGGGGCGAGCCGCGCCTCCAGACCGTCGATCCGGACCCGACCGCGACCGCGTGAATCCGCGTACGTGCCGGGCTCGATGCCGGACCGACGCGCCTCGATCCGGGAGACCACCACGCGGTCCGGGCGGTACCAGTCGCGGAGCGTTGTCGGGTCGACCCAGCCGATGCGGTGCGTCGAGTCCTCGGCCGCCCGTTCGTCGAGCGCGCCGAGGGGGTGCGGGCCGCGGACGGCGACGAGTCCCTCGTGCGGGCCGCCGGGCGTCGGCTCGTGGTCGAGCACCTCGACGCGCTTCGAGACCTTGCCGCCGTGCCCGTCGAACGTGGCGAACGTGCGCAGGTCGGAGATCGTCATGACGACAGATGCTACGACGAGCGACCGTCGCCGCGTGGAGGCGACGGGACGAGGACGTGCATCTCACCGGTGCACTGGGTCGGGTCGACGCCCTCGGCGGGACCGGCCGGACGGGTCGCGCGGCGCGGCTGCAGGCTGTTCCGCTGGGCCGACCGGAGCAGACGGTCGTCCTCGGCGTCGTGCTGGACGACGCCGTGCGGGGAGCGGCGGAGTGCGGGGCGGATCGGCTCGCCGCGACGCTCCTGGCCGGGGAGCGGGCGGGATCGCCGGCCGTACAGGAGCTCGGAGGAGTCGAGCAGCCAGGGCACGAGCGCGACGGTCACGCCGTGCACGAGCAGCAGCTTCTTCCGGATGCGGCGACCGCGGTGGTTGTGGAGGAAGGTCTCCCACCAGTGCCCGACGATGAAGACCGGCGTGTAGACGGTCACGACCTCGGAGCCGTGCTCCATCCGGTGCGCCTTGATGTACTTGATGAGCGGCATCGAGATGTCGCGGTAGGGGCTCGGCACGATGGTCAGAGGGACCTCGATGCCGTACTCCTCCCACTGCGCCCGGAGCCGGGCCGCATCGGCGTCGTCGATCGCGACGTGCAGGGCCTCGAAGCTCGCGTGCTTCGCGGCGATCGCGTAGTCGAGGGCCTTGAGCACGGGCTTCTGCAGCTTGTTCACCAGGACGATCGCGTGGTCGCCGGTCGCGCCGAACCGGGTCTCCTCGTCGGCCTCGATCTCGTGCGAGACATCGCGGTAGTACCGGTTCACGCCGAGCATGAGCACGAACAGGATCGGCATGATCAGGAACACGAGCCAGGCGCCGTGCGTGAACTTCGTGATCGTGACGATGACGAGGACGACGAACGTGAAGGTGGCGCCGGTGGCGTTGATGGCACGGGAGCGCATGACCTGCCCACGGTGGACCGGACCATCCGCGGTGCCCGCCCGGTCCGCCCGCAGCAACCGCGTCCAGTGCACGATCATCCCGGTCTGCCCGAGCGTGAACGACACGAACACACCGATGATGTAGAGCTGGATGAGGCTCGTGACGTTCGCCCGGTACACGATCAGCAACGCCGCCGCGACGAGGGCGAGCACGATCACGCCGTTCGAGTAGATGAGCCGGTCGCCGCGGGTCGACAGGGCCTTCGGGGCGTACGAGTCGCGAGCGAGGATCGACCCGAGTAGCGGGAACCCGTTGAACGCCGTGTTGGCGGCGAGCAGCAGCACCGCCGCGGTGGTCGCCTGGATCACGAAGAAGAGGACCGTGTTGTCGCCGAACGTCGCGGCAGCGATCTGCGCGATCAGGGAACGCTGCGGCGTCGTGGCGCACTGCGCGAAACCCTGCAGGTCGCACGCGCTCTCGGCGTAGTGCACGCGGGAGATGAGGGCGAGCGTGATGAGACCGACGAACAGCACGATCGCGATCGACCCCATGAACACGAGGGTCATCTGCGCGTTCTTGATCTTCGGGCGGCGGAACGCCTGCACGCCGTTCGCGATCGCCTCGACACCGGTCAGCGCCGAACAGCCGGACGCGAACGCGCGGAGGAGCAGCAGGATGAACGCCGCCTGCGTCGTGTGCTCGACGTTCTGCACCGTGTACGCGGCAGACTCGGCGACCGGGGCGTTGCCCAGTGCTGCCCGGGCGAGCCCGACGACGACCATCACGAACACGCTCGCCACGAACAGGTAGGTCGGCACGGCGAAGGCCTTGCTCGACTCGCGGACGCCCCGGAGGTTCGCGGCGGCGAGGAGCACGACGAACACCAGGGCCAGTTCGACCCGGAACTCGTTGAGGAACGGGAGCGCGGAGATGATGTTGTCCACGCCGGACGCGACCGAGACCGCCACCGTCATGACGTAGTCGACGAGCAGTGCGGAGGCCACGACGAGCCCCGCCTTCTCGCCGAGGTTCCGGTGCGCCACCTCGTAGTCGCCGCCGCCGGACGGGTACGCCTTGATGAGCTGTCGGTAGGACGCGACGACCACGACGAGCAGCAGCACGACGAGGGCGGCGACCCACGGGGCGAACGTCAGGAACGCCATCCCGCCGAGCAGCAGGATCATGAGGAGTTCCTGCGGCGCGTACGCCACGGAGGACAGCGGGTCACTCGCGAAGATCGGCAGTGCCAGGTGCTTCGGGAGGAGCTGTCCCTCGAGCTTCTCGGAGGGGAGGGGATCCCCGATCAGTCGCGCTTTCAACGACCGGATCTCGTTCGTCACGAGCGGCAAACCTACTCATTTCCGGGCGCGAGTCAACACGGCCGACCCCGGTGGTATTCCCCGTCCGTGCCGGTTCGGGTCGGGCGCACCCCGGAAACCCCTTGCAGTTGACGCAGCGTCAACCTCTACCGTGGCCTGCATGAGGGATTCGACAGACACGGCAGCCGCAGCTGCGAAAGCACCGCACGGCATCGCCGACGTGGCGCGTTCCGCCGGTGTGTCGAGCCGCACGCTCCGGCACTACGACGCGATCGGCCTGCTGCCGGCGACCGCGGTCGGCGAGGGCGGGCTCCGACGCTACGACGACCGCGCGCTGGTCCGGCTGCAACGGATCCTCCTGCTGCGCGGGCTCGGACTCGGGCTGGCCGACGTCGGCCGGGTCCTCGACGGCGAGCAGGACGACGTCGCGGCCCTCACGGCGCACGTCGCGTGGCTCGAACGCGAGCGCGACCGGCTCGCGCGGCAGCTCGCGGCCGTGCGGACCACCATCACGAGGCTCGAGGAAGGACAGGACATGAACGGCACCGACACGTTCGACGGGTTCGACCAGACGCGCTTCCGGCAGGAGGTCGAGGAGCGCTGGGGGCCCGCGGCCTGGGACCGAGGCGCACGCTGGTGGGAGTCGAAGGACGCCGCCGCGAAGGAGGCCTTCCAGGCAGAACAGCGGGCGATCGCGCAGGACGCCGCAGCGCTCGCCGCGTCGGGCGCGGGTCCGGCGTCGGAGGCCGGCACGGCACTCGCGCGGCGTCAGTTCGCCTGGCTCGCCGAGGCGACGCCCCCGGCCGAGCTCACCGCCGACCGGTTCCGCACGCTCGGTGACATGTACGTGCAGGACGAACGGTTCACGCACGCCTTCGAGTGGGCAGGCGCGGGTGCCGCCCGCGCCCTGCGGGACGCGATGCACGCCCTGGCCGACCGCGGTCTGTGACGGACGACCCGCGCCTCCTGGCGGGCTGCCTGGAGGCGCGGGTCGTCACCGTCTGTCGGCCGCCGGTCGTCAGAGGGACTTGCGCAGCGCCTCCAGGCCGTCGCGCAGACGCGTGACCGTGTCCGCACCGAGCGTGCCGCGGGTCGCCCGACGGCGGAGGTCCGCGCGGACCTGCTGCCGGAACGACGACAGGACCATCTCGACCTCACGCAGGGCGCGGGCGCCCTCGGACGGGACGTCCACGGGCTCGTCGGCGGTCCGGCCGCGCGGTGCCTGCGCGCTCGCCGCGAGGTCGGCACGGAGGGACCGCATCGCCTCGCCCACCGAGGCGCGGACGCCGTCGGCCAGGGACTTCACCGAGTCGTTGACGCCGTTCTCGACCGCGGCGATCTCGTCGGCACGGGCGTCGAGCTCGGCACGGCCCGCGTCGGTGATCGCGTAGACGGTCTTCCGGCCGTCCGCGGACTTCGTGACGAGCCCCTCTTCCTCGAGCTTGGCGAGCCGCGGGTACACGGTGCCGGCGCTCGGGACGTAGGTGCCGCCGAAGCGGTCGCCGAGGGCCTGGATGACCTCGTACCCGTGCATCGGGTGGTCGGCCAGCAGCACGAGCAGGTAGAGGCGCAGGTGGCCGTGTGCGAAGACGGGGCTCATTCGGGCGCCTCGCCGTCGTTCACCGGGGCCGCGGGCGTGGTCGGCGCAGCCGGCGCGGTCGGTTCCGTCGGCTCCGCGACGGGTGGGGCGTGCAGCACCGCGATGTCGCCGGACACCGAGTTCACCTTGAGGTCGAGCCACTGCCCGGACAGTTCGCCGCCCTGCTTGACGTAGGACCCCCGCACGCCGCGGATCTCCGAGTCGTCGAACTGCAGCTTGCCCGAGGCGGTGCTGACGGTGCACTGGTAGGGCACGCCGTCCTCGAGTCGGACGCTCACCGCACCGGACACCGTGTTGACGCGGGCCTGGTCGGGGGTGCCGTGCAGGTCGAGCACCACGTCGGCGCTCACCCCGTCGGCCGAGAACCGCGGGATCGCCCCGGTCGCCACGACGTCGCCGGAGACGGTGTGCACCGTCAGGGCGCCGTCGAGCTCGCGGATGGTCGTCGTGCCGGACACCGCGTTCACGGTGACGTCACCCGCGACGTCGTCGACGACGAGGTCGCCGGACACCGTGTTGAGCGTGGCGCCGCGGTTCGTGCCGGACAGCAGGGCCCCGGCCGAGACGACGCCGAGGGTGACGACGGCGTCGCGGGGCACGAGGACGCTGACGTCGGCGTGGGCCTTGCCGCGGAACGACTTCAGGAAGCCGATCGGGTCGTCCCACCGGACCTGCGGGTGGTCGATCGTGAGCGTGTCGCCGTCGAGCTCGATCTTCATCGGCTTGCCGGACACGCTGTGCACCTCGACGCGGGCGGTCGGCTCGTCGTGCGCGACGACGTCCACCTGTCCTCCGGCGAGGCCCACGCGCAAGCGGCGGACGATCCCGGTGTCGATCACCTTCGGCTCCTCGACGAGCCACTTCTCCTGGGCCATGTTGCCTCCTCGAACTCGCGATGTATCGCGTCTGTGGCAGACACGTTATATCGCGACATGGACGCACGCAAGGGCTCTAGGCGACCTCCGAGGCGGCGGCGACCCGCGCCTCCTGGACCGGTGTGGTGGCACGCGTCCGTTCCGGGCTCCACGGGAACCGGCGGAAGACCGGCATGAGCGGCTGCACCATCGGGCCGATCGCGAACGCCGCGACCACGGTGCCGGCTCCGACGTCGCCGCCGAGGAACCAGCCGACGATCACGACCGAGACCTCGATGACGGTCCGCGCC
Organism: Curtobacterium sp. 320; assembly: GCF_031455235.1. Lineage (NCBI taxonomy): Bacteria > Bacillati > Actinomycetota > Actinomycetes > Micrococcales > Microbacteriaceae > Curtobacterium > Curtobacterium sp. 320. Next base: position 19,252 of record NZ_JAVDSI010000023.1, read on the forward strand.
ACCCACACCGGCCAGCCGAGGCGCTCGTGCAGGCCGACCATCAGGCCGTCACGAGCGCCCGTGCCGAAGCCGGCGCCGATGTAGAACGCGGTGGCGACCGCCAGGAGCACCAGCCCGGCGACGAACAGGAGGACCCGGCCGACGAGTTCCGACGGCGTCGGGACGAGCCAGAGCACGAGGTCGGCGCTCGGTCCGATCGCCAGGGCGTTGAGCAGCGTCCCGATGCCCGGCTTCTGGCGGAGCGGGATCCAGAACAGCAGGATGACGCCGCTCGACACCACGGTGATGACGCCGAAGGACCACGGCACCACGTTCTCGAGCCCCTCCGTGAGGACCGTCCACGACGAGACCCCGACGACCGCACGCACCTGCAGCGCCGTCGAGGCGCCGTAGAGGAACAGGCCCACGAAGAGCTGGACGAAGCGGAGCGTGAGGGCGGTGGAGCGGGTCATGGCTTGATCGTCGTGGAGATTGGACTGCGGGTCGAGAGCCAATTCCGCTACCGTGGATCCATGACCCCGGTCCTGCTCAGTGCCCGATCCGCAGCACTCCTCCTCACCGACTGGCGCGCCGGTACCGACGCCCCCGCGTACGAGGCGCTGTCCGACGCGCTGCGCGTGCTCGTCATCGACGGCCGGATCCCGCAGGGCGTGCGGCTGCCCGCCGAGCGGGGGCTCGCCACCGCGCTGGGCGTCTCGCGCACCACGGTCGCGAACGCGTACTCGAGGCTCCGGTCCGACGGGTTCGTGGTGTCGCTCCGGGGGTCCGGCAGCGTGGTCCGGCTCCCGGCCGGGCTGATCGGCCGACCGGACCCGGAACGGCTCGGCGGCGTCGTCGACGACGACCTGCTCGACCTCCGCAAGGCCGCACTGCACGCGGCTCCCGGGATCGCCGAGGCGGTCGAGCGCGCGGTGCGGCACGTGCCCGCGGCGCTCGCCGGCATCGGGTACGACACCGTCGGGGACCCCGGGCTGCGCGCGGCGATCGCCGAGCGGTACACCGAACGCGGCCTGCCCACCGACCCGTCCCAGGTCGTCGTGACGATCGGGGCGCAGCACGCGATCGCCCTGCTCGCCCGGGTGCTCGTCCGCCGGGGCGACGCCGTCCTCGTCGAGTCCCCGACCTACCCGCACGCGCACGAGGCCTTCCGCGAGGTCGGCGGTCGACTCGTCGGCGTGCCCGTCGACGCGCGGACCGGGTGGGACGCCACGGCGCTCGAGACCACGATGCGCCGCACGGCGCCGGCGGTCGCGTACGTCATGCCCGAGCTGCACAACCCGACCGGAGCGACGATGTCCGCGTCCACCCGGGAGCTCCTGCTGTCCGTCGCTGCGTCGACCGGGACGACCGTCATCGCGGACGAGACCATGGGCGAGCTGCGGATCGAGGGCTCGCCGTCCCTGCCACTGGCAGCGGCCGACCCGTCCGGGGCATCGGTCGTGATGATCGGGTCGGCCGACAAGGTGTTCTGGGGCGGCCTGCGGATCGGTTGGATCCGCGCCGCACCGGCGCTCCTGCAACGGCTGCTCCTCGCCCGTCCGACGGGCGACCTCGGCACGCCCGTGCTCGACCAGTTGGTCGCGCGGGAGCTCATCCCGCGGACGGCGGCGGTCCTGGAGGCGCGGCGCGAGTACCTGCGCCAGGGTCGCGACGACGTCGTGGGTGCGTTGCGCGCGCGGCTCCCGGAGTGGGACGTGCCGTCGCCGGCGGGCGGGTTGACGACGTGGGTCGGGCTCGGGCGTCCGGTGTCGAGCGCGCTGGTGCTCGCCGCGCGCGCCGAGGGCGTCGTGCTCGCGTCCGGCGGGGTCTTCGGCCCGGACGGTGGGTTCGAGCGGTTCCTGCGGGTGCCGTTCACGATGTCCCCGGCCGACCGGGTGCGGCTCGTCGACGTGCTCGAACGGTCGTGGGCGCGGATCGGCGGAGACGCCGCCGGCGTGCGGGGGTCGCTCGCCGCGGTGGTGTGACGCGCCCTCCTCGCTCGGCAGTGTCATCCTCCGGGGTGACGCCCCTGGTGCGATCTGGCTCTGCGGAGTGATGCGTGCGACGCGCGGCCACCGGGATCCTGGTCCCATGGAGACGACCATGCACGCCGGCACGACGGCCCGTCCGGCGCCCGCTCCGACCCACGCGGTGCCCGCCGCCGCCCGGGTCTCGATGGCGCTCACGGGGGCACTGCTCGCCGGGGTGCTGACCTCGTTCGGGCAGGCGGTGCCCGGACTCTCCTCCGTCGCGAACTCCGCCGGGCCCTGGTTCGTCGTCGCGGCTGCGCTGTGCCTGCTCGCCGGTGTGCGGTCGGGGCGCTGGGCGTCGCCGGTCGCGATGGTGCTCGGCGTCGTGCTCCTCGAGCTCATGCACGTGGGGTACTGGGCGACGACGAACCTGCGCGGCTACCCGGACGTGCTGTCGATCACGAACTTCTGGGTCCTGATGGGCATCCCCGCCGGGATGCTCGCGGGTGCGGTCGCGGTGGCACTCCGGTCACGGGACGTCGGGTGGCGGGGGGCAGCGCTCGGGGCGACCGCCGCCGTGCTGGTCGGCGAGGGCGTCCGGGCCCTGCTGCAGGTGGCGGACACCACGGGGCCGGTGACCTGGGTGGTCGAGATCGTCGTCGGCCTGGCGGTCGTCGTCGTGGCGGTCGTGACGGCTCGGACCCCGCTCGGCCGGATCGTGGCGCTCGCGACCGGCGTGCTCGGGACCGTGGGCGTGCTCGGCGCGTACCTCCTGCTCGACGGCTGAGTGCGTCGTGGTGCACCCTGCAAGGATCGGGGTGTGCACCTCCTCTCGGTCTTCAGCCTCCGCAACCGGGCACTCATCGCGCTCGTCACCGTCGTCGTCGCGGTGTTCGGCGGCATCGCGCTGACGAGCCTCAAGCAGGAGCTCATCCCCAGCGTCCAGTTCCCGCAGGTCGCCATCGTCAGCGCGTACCCCGGTGCAACGCCCGAGGTCGTGTCGAACGACGTGTCGACGAAGATCGAGCAGGCGATCCAGGTCGTGCCGAACCTCGAGTCGACCACTGCGACGTCGTCGACCGGGCAGAGCGTCGTCTCGGCGTCGTTCGACTACGGATCGAACCTCGCCAGCGCCGAGGACAAGATCCAGACCGCGGTGAACGCCCTGTCGCTCCCGGACACCGTGCAGACGCAGATCGTCACCGGCTCCTTCGACGACCTGCCCGTGCTGCAGCTCGCCGTCACGGGGAAGGGCGACCAGGAACAGCTGGTCGACCGGCTGAACGCCACGGCGATCCCCGACATCGAGAAGCTCGACGGCGTCCGGCAGGCCGACGTCTTCGGCAACCCGGGGCGCCGCGTCGTGATCACCCCGGACACCGACGAGCTGGCGTCGCGGGGCCTGAGCACCCAGTCCATCGCGGACGCACTCGACGACAACGGGACGCTCGTCCCCGGTGGCACGATCACCCAGGACGGCACGACCCTGTCGGTGCAGACGGGGGAGCGGATCGCGTCGATCGCGGACATCGAGGGGCTGCCGTTGACCGCGTCGTCGAGCGGCGGGTCGTCGTCCGGGGCGGGATCCTCCGGCAGCTCCTCGTCCGGCGGTGCGGCGGACGCCGGGGCAGGCGCGACCGGCGGGGCGGGCGCGACCGGCGGGGCGGGCGGGGTTGGCTCGTCGGGCGGGGCGGGCTCGACCGGGGCCGTGGACGCGACCAGCGGGACGGCGGCGAGCAGTGCGGCGGGGGTGGACAGCACCTCCAGTGCGACCGCCGGTGGATCGACCGCCGGGACCGCCGCGACGACGCCGACCACCATCGGCGACGTGGCGAAGGTCGCGATCGAGGAGTCGCCGCGCACCTCGATCAGCCGCGTGAACGGCGAGACGGCACTGACCATCGCGATCACCAAGACGCAGGAAGCGAACACCGTCGACGTCTCGAAGACGGTCCGCGACGCCCTCCCCGGCATCGAGGCGAAGGTCGCCGGCGACCCCCGGTTCACCGTCGTGTTCGACCAGGCGCCCTACATCCAGCAGTCGATCGACTCCCTCGCCGAAGAGGGGCTCCTCGGCCTCGGGTTCGCCGTGGTCGTGATCCTGCTGTTCCTGCTGTCGGTGCGGTCGACGATCGTCACCGCGATCTCGATCCCGACCTCGGTGCTCCTCGCCGCGATCGGCATGCGGGCGACCGGGTACACGCTGAACGTCATCACGCTCGCCGCGCTCACCATCGCGATCGGGCGCGTGGTGGACGACTCGATCGTGGTCATCGAGAACATCAAGCGGCACCTGCAACCCGGGGTGGACCGGACCCGGGCGGTGCTCGACGCCGTGCGCGAGGTGGCCGGCGCCGTCACCGCGTCGACCCTCACCACCGTCGCCGTCTTCCTGCCGGTCGCGTTCGTCGCGGAGCTCGTCGGCGAGCTGTTCCGGCCGTTCGCCCTGACCGTCACGATGGCGCTCGTGGCGTCGCTGCTGGTGTCGCTGACGATCGTCCCGGTGCTCGCGTACTGGTTCCTCCGGACGCCCGCCGCCGGTGGCGCCGTCGCTGGTGGTGCCGCCGCCGGTGGAGCCGGTGGCGCTGCTGCCGGCGGTGCTGCTGCCGGTGGGGCGGCTGCCGACGGGTCCGCTGCGACCGCCGCGCTGTCGTCCGCCGAGGACCTGCACGACGCCGGCACGTCCGACCGGCTCCGGCGCGGGTACCAGCCCGTGCTCCGCTGGGCCATCGGTCGGCCGGCGCTCGTGGTGGTCCTGGCGGTGCTCGTGCTCGGCGGTACCGCGGCCGCCGTGCCGTTCGTCAAGACGAACTACCTCGGCGACTCCGGGCAGAACACCTTCACCGTCACGCAGGACCTCGAGCCGGGGACGAGCCTCGACGAGCAGTCCGACGCGGCGAAGGAGGTGGAGCGCGTGCTCCGTGGCGTCGCGGGTGTGCAGACCGTGCAGACCACCATCGGGACGAGCGGGCAGTCGATCCAGGCGGCCTTCGGGGGCGGGGCGTCGGCCTCCGTGCAGTACAACGTCACGACGGACGCCGGCGACGACCAGACCACCATCCAGTCCACCGCGCGCGACCGAATCGACCGCATCGACGGCGTCGGCGAGGTCAGCCTCTCGTCGGCCGGTGGCGGCTTCGGCGGTTCGAGCGACATCGAGGTCGACGTCACCGCGCCGACCCAGGCAGAGCTCCGGACCGCGGCGGCGTCGGTGCTGCGCGAGATGCGGAAGGTCGACGGCACGACCGGCGCGACGAGCAACCTGTCGGCGTCCGAGCCGTACCTCGCCGTCCGGGTCGACCGGCAGGCCGCCGCCGAGCGCGGGCTGACCGAGACGCAGGTCGGCGGGATCGTCGCCGCGGCGGTCTCGCCCCGCGACACCGGCACGATCGAGATCGACGACGCGACGCTCGACGTGTACATCGCCGACCCCGAGCCCCCGACGACCGTCGCCGCACTGCGGTCGCTGTCCGTCCCCACCTCGACCGGGTCGGTGCCGCTGTCCGACCTGGCGACCGTCGAGCAGTCCGAGGGGCCGACGTCCATCACGACGTCGAACGCCGTCCGGACGGCCACGATCACGGTGACCCCGGACTCGACGAACCTCGGCGCCGCCGTGCAGAACGTGACGGCGGCCGTCGACGCGCTCGACCTGCCGCGTGGCGCATCCGCCGAGATCGGCGGTGTCGCCTCGAGCCAGTCGTCGGCGTTCAGCCAGCTCCTGTTGGCCATGCTCGTCGCGGTCCTGATCGTCTACGTGATCATGGTCGCCACGTTCCGGAGCCTGCGGCAGCCGCTGCTGCTGCTCGTGTCGGTGCCGTTCGCGGTCACCGGCGCGCTGCTCCTGCAGATCGTGACGGGGATCCCGCTCGGTGTGGCGTCGCTGATCGGCCTGCTCATGCTCGTCGGCATCGTGGTGACGAACGCGATCGTCCTCATCGACCTCGTCAACCAGTACCGGCGCCGGGGGCTCCGCGTGCACGATGCCCTGATCGAGGGTGCGACCAGACGACTCCGGCCGATCCTGATGACCGCCCTGGCGACGATCTTCGCGCTGCTCCCGATGGCCGTCGGGCTGACCGGCCGGTCCGGGTTCATCTCGCAGCCGCTCGCGCTCGTGGTCATCGGCGGGTTGGTGTCGTCGACGCTGCTCACCCTCGTGGTGCTGCCGTCGCTGTACGCCCTCGTCGAGGGGCTCTTCGAGCGGCGGGCCGACCGGCGGGCGGCGCGTGAGGCCGCGGCGGGGGAGGCCACTGCGCGTGAGACCACTGCGCATGAGACCACTGCGGGGGATGCCGCGGCGCGTGGGGCCGCGGCGGGGGAGGACTAGCGGCGGTACTCCGCGTCGATCGCCGAGATCGGGTCGACGACGGAGGCAGCCGGCGCCGCCGCGGGTGCCTCCTCGCGCTCGACGGCACGGAACCACGACACGAGGACGCACGTCAGCGTCACGAGGAACACCACGCCGGCGGCCTGCGACAGCACGGTCATCCGTCCCGTCACGGCCGCGTACCCGCCGAAGGCCACCGCGGCGGTGAACGACAGACCGAGCAGGAGCTCGGCGAACGTCTGCAGCGAGGAGTGCCGCTCCCAGCGGGAGGCAGTCGCGTGTGCAGGGCGCATCGAGGTGTCGGTCACCCCCGAAGTCTGCGGTGCGCGGTCGGCGAGCGGCAGTCCCGACTCCGGGTGCCACCCGGCCGGGGCACGTGGCGGCCGGTGCCGGTTCCGGTGCCCGAGTCTCGGCCCCGCGGACACTTTCGCGTCCGCACCGTCCGAGGAACGTCCGCCGAACCGAGACTCGGGGCCGCGGCGGGCACCAGCCACGCGCGGAGGCCCCGGCCGCGCGTCAGCCCAGGTGCTCCCGCAGGAAGCTCGCCACGCGCTTGCTCATCGCCTCGTCGAGCTGCGCGATGGAGTGCGCCGACCCCTCGACCGCGACGAACGTCACCGGCACGTCGTGTCGTCGGAGCGTCGCCGCGAACTCCTGCGACTCCCACAGCGGGATGAACTCGTCGGTGGAGTGGCCGATGAAGAACGGCGCCGTGTCCGAGGTCACGTGGTACTCCGGCGATGCGCGGGTCGCGGCCGGACAGTCCGAGTATGTCCGGCAGCCGAGGTACAGCAACTGCTTCCGCTGGAACGCGGCGGAGACGCCGTCGGCCTCGGTCGACCGGGTCGTCAGGTTCGTGGGGCCGCTCAGGTCGACGACGGCCCGGATCCGGTCGCCCTCGGCGTAGGCGGTCGAGTCGTGGTCCGTCACGGCGAGCATCGCCGCGAGGTTCCCACCGGCGCTGCCCCCGAACACCCCGACCCGCTTGCTGTCGACGTCGTAGGTCGACAGCGTCGTCGGACGGAACACCCAGTCGAGTGCCCGTCGGACGTCGTCCAGCCCGGCCGGGAACGGGTCCGTCGGGGCGAGTCGGTAGTCGACGTTGAAGGTGACGAAGCCCTCGGAGGCCAGGTACTTGCACACCGATCGGTACGCGGCCGTGGCCTTGTCGCCGTGGGACCAGCTCCCACCGTGGATCATCAGGACGGCGGGACGCGTGCCGCTGGCCGCCTCGGCGACGGCAGCGTCGCCAGCACCAGACCCGTCCTCGGCTGTCCCGGCCCCGGCCCCGGCCCCGGCCCCGGCCCCGGCAGCGGCGACGCCGGCCGCGGCAGTCCCGGCACCACTCGCACTCCCGCCCCCGGCGGCGTCGGCCCCGACATCGTCCGGCGTCGCGGAAGCAGTCCCGCCCGGCGTCGACGTCGGGGTCCTCGTGGTGTCCGGCGCACTGTCCGCCGGCAGGCACACGTCGAGCCGCTGCAGCGCGTCCGACCCGTACGGCACGTCGGCGACGACGTCGATGCCGTGGTACCGGAGCGACAGCGGGTAGATGACAGGTCCGGCGGTCACCGTGCGGTTCTCGTCACCGACCGGGTCCGTGCTGCACGACGCGACCGCGCCGAGCGCCACGACCGCGGCGACGAGCGCGAGCAGCGTGCGACGGCCTGACCTCATCGGATCAACGGTAACCCGGTCCCCGCACGCCGTCGTCCACCCACGGGAGGAACCGACCGTCCCCTCCTCCGCCCCGAGGACCACCGCCGGACGAACCCGTCCGGCGGTGCCAGGATGGTGACGACCCCGCAGGAGGACCCGTGAGCCGTCGCAAGGCCTGGAACGCCGACCCCGAACCGCTGCTCCGCGTCGAGGAGGGGTTCCGCCTCGACCGGGTCGACCCCGACGGCACCCCGGGCTTCCCGGGGCGGAAGATCGACGGGCTCGAGGCGCTCGCCGCCGGGGCCTCCCGACTGTCCGCGCTGCAGGAGCGCCTCTGGGCCGCCTCGACCGCCGGTGACCAGCGCCGCGTGCTCCTCGTGCTCCAGGCGATGGACACCGCGGGCAAGGGCGGGATCGTCTCGCACGTCGTCGGCGCGGTGGACCCGAACGGCGTGCACTACGCCGGGTTCAAGGCGCCGAACGCCGAGGAACGCGAGCACGACTTCCTCTGGCGCATCGAGCGACAGCTGCCGGGCGCCGGCCAGCTCGGCGTCTTCGACCGCTCCCACTACGAGGACGTCCTCATCCAGAAGGTCCGCGCGTTCGCCCCGCCGGAGGAGATCGAGCGCCGCTACGGAGCCATCGTCGACTTCGAGGACGAGCTCGCCGCGTCGGGTACGAGCCTCGTCAAGGTCATGCTCCACATCTCGAAGGACGAGCAGCGCGAACGACTCGGTGAGCGCCTCGACCGACCCGACAAGCACTGGAAGTTCAACCCCGGCGACATCGACGAGCGCCTGCTCTGGGACGACTACCAGGACGCGTACCAGACGGTGTTCGACCGCACCTCGACCGCGACGAACCCCTGGTACGTCATCCCGGCGAACCGCAAGTGGTACGCCCGGCTCGCCGTGCAGCAGCTCCTGCTCCGCACGCTCGAGGACATGCAGCTCACCTGGCCCGCAGCGGACTTCGACGTGGCCGAGCAGCGGCAGCGGCTCGCCGAGTCCTGACCCGCGAACGGTCCAGGAGGCACGGATCGCCCCCGCCCCGCAGCCCCGGCCCGGCGGTGGGCTGGCCAGCGACGGTCCGATCGCGTAGACTCACTCGGTCGGCCTTCGACGCCGTGACATTGCGATCACGGAGTTTTCGTTTGGGTGTGTGTTGCTCGAGGGCTGGATTCACGTCGATCCGCGACGGGAAGAACCCCCTCTCCGCACGCAAGCCCCCGCCGATGTCGCTGCCGGGCGCTGCGGTACGTTGCGCACCCCGAGAAAGTAGCCATGGCCCCGTACAACAAGGGCGGCGCGGACAACCGCGCCTCCGACCGTGTCCGCCACCCGAACGGCACCCCCGCCGCTCGCAGCAGCAAGCACCGCGGTTTCCGCGCCGCCGACCCGTCCGCTCCGCGGCAGAAGCAGCGGTGGGACGCCGAGGAGCGTCGCGGCCGCGCGGCGCAGGGCGAGCGCCCGAGCCGTCCGAACTGGGAGCCGCGCGACGGTGGCCAGGGCCGCCCGCAGCGTGACGACCGTGGTGGCCGTCGCTTCGACCGCGATGACCGCGCTCCCCGTCGCTTCGACCGCGACGACCGTGCGCCCCGTCGTGACAACGACGACCGTCCGCGTCGCTCGTTCGACCGTGACGACCGCGCCCCGCGTCGCTTCGACCGCGACGATCGTGCCCCGCGTCGCTTCGATCGTGACGACCGTGCTCCCCGTCGTGACGACGACCGCGCCCCGCGCCGGTTCGACCGCGACGACCGCGCTCCCCGCCGTGACGCCGACGACCGTCCGCGCCGGAACTTCGACCGCGACGACCGCGCTCCCCGCCGGTTCGACCGCGACGACCGCGCTCCCCGTCGTGACGACGACCGCGCCCCGCGCCGGTTCGACCGCGACGACCGCGCCCCGCGCCGGTTCGACCGCGACGACCGCGCTCCCCGCCGTGACGCCGACCGCGGCCCGCGCCGGTTCGACCGTGACGACCGCGCTCCCCGTCGCTTCGACCGCGACGATCGTGCGCCCCGCCGTGACGCCGACGACCGTCCGCGCCGGAACTTCGACCGTGACGACCGCGCCCCGCGCCGCTTCGACCGCGACGACACCGAGCGCAAGCCCTTCGTCCCCGCCGACGACGTCAAGCTCGAGAAGCTCCAGGCCGAGGCGACCCTCGCGGCCGACGTCGAGGGCGTGACCTTCGCCGACCTCGGCATCGGCGGCAACATCTCCCGCGCCCTGGCCGAACTCGGCGCCACGAGCCCGTTCCCGATCCAGGCAGCGACGATCCCCGACGTGATCGCGGGCAAGGACGTCCTCGGCCGTGGCCGCACGGGCTCCGGCAAGACCATCGCCTTCGGCGCCCCGCTCGTCGAGAAGCTCATGGAGAACGGCGGCGGCACGAAGCGCAAGATGGGCCGCGCCCCGCGTGCGCTCATCCTCGCGCCGACCCGCGAGCTCGCCCTGCAGATCGACCGCACCGTGCAGCCGATCGCCCGCTCGGTGGGCCTCTTCACGACGCAGATCTACGGCGGTGTCCCGTACGGCCGCCAGGTCGGTGCGCTCGAGCGTGGCGTCGACATCATCGTCGGCACCCCGGGGCGCGTGCAGGACCTCATGAAGAAGGGGACGCTCGACCTCAGCGAGGTCGTCATCTCCGTGCTCGACGAGGCCGACCACATGTGCGACCTCGGGTTCCTCGAGCCGGTGCAGGAGATCCTCTCCGCCACGGCCGTGGTCACCCCCGAGGGCAACCGCGCCCAGAAGCTCCTTTTCAGCGCGACGCTCGACGCCCAGGTCGCGTCGCTCGTCGAGCAGTTCCTGCACGAGCCGTCCGTCCACGAGGTCGCCGGTGAGGACCAGGCCTCGTCGACGATCGACCACCGCGTGCTCGTGGTCGAGCAGCGCCAGAAGGACCAGCTCCTCGAGGAGCTCGTCGCCGGCGCCGGCAAGACCATCGTGTTCGCCCGCACCCGCGCCTACGCCGAGCGGCTCGCCGACCAGTTCGAGGACGCCGGCATCCGCGCGACCTCGCTCCACGGCGACCTGAACCAGTCGCGCCGGCAGCGGAACCTGCAGCTCCTCACGAGCGGCCGCGTCAACGTACTCGTCGCGACCGACGTCGCCGCCCGTGGCATCCACGTGGACGACGTGTCGCTCGTCGTGCAGGCCGACGCGCCCGACGACTACAAGGCGTACATGCACCGCTCGGGCCGCACGGGTCGTGCCGGCAAGGAGGGCACCGTCGTCACGATCGTCCCGCGCAGCCGGCGCCGCAAGATCGAGGGCATCCTCGAGCACGCGGAGATCGAGGCGGACCTCGTCGACGCCGCCCCCGGTGACGGGATCGTCGCGGAGCTCGCCGCGCGGTAGTCGCGAGCAGACGCAGGACGGGAGGCGGGGGGGGCCCGGGGCCCCCCCCCCCCCCCCCGCCCCAGGGGGCCCCCCCCCCCCCACCCCGCGACCTGACCCCCCCACCCCCCGGGCCCCCCGCCCGGGAGGTGGGTATGGG
>NZ_JAVDSI010000024.1:0-25458 GCF_031455235.1 Curtobacterium sp. 320
TGTTGGGGGGGGGGCCCCCCCCCCGCCCCCCCCCCCCGGGGGGGGGGGGGGGGGGGGGCCGCGCGGGGGGGGGGGGGGGGGGGCGCCGCCCCCCGGGGGGGGGTGGGGGGGGGGGGGGCGGGGGGCCCCCCCGCCTCCAGTCCGTCCCGGGGTGGCGTCCGGATCGCACCTCCGGCATCATCGGGTGATGGGGTCGGCGGTCGCGAGGGCGTGTGTCGTCGTGGTGTGCGCACTCGCAGCCCTCTGGCTCACCGAGGGAGCAGCCGTCGCGTGCCCGGCCGTGTACCCGGCCCCGGCGTCCTGTTCCGGCGACGCCCGGACGGCGGTCGCCACCGGCGGCACCTGGGCCGTGTCGGGGCTCTTCGCCGCCGTCGTCGCCGCGATCGCCCTGCGGGTGCACCGGGCGGCGCGGGCACTGCTCGCGGCGGTCTGGCTGGGCGTCTGTCTCGTCGTCCCGGTGTGGGCGCTCCTCGCCTCGGGCTTCGGCGCGGACGCCCGGGTCCTGCTCGTCGCACTGCTCCTGCTCGCCGTCCTGGCGGTGGGGTGGCCGCTCGTCGCCGGTGTGCGCGAGCGCTCCGACCGGGCGACCGGCAGGTAGCGTGCCGGTGGCCGTCCGATAGACTCGGGTGGACCACCGGCCCGACTGGTCGTGTGAGGTCCTCCGCCAACGTGAGGAGAACCAGATGCCCGCTGCAGTGATCATCGGAGCCCAGTGGGGCGACGAGGGCAAGGGGAAGGCCACCGACCTCCTCGGGTCCCGCATCGACTACGTCGTGAAGTTCAACGGCGGCAACAACGCCGGGCACACGGTCGTCGTCGGCGGCGAGAAGTACGCCCTGCACCTGCTGCCCTCCGGCATCCTCACGCCGGGCGTCACGCCTGTCATCGGCAACGGCGTGGTCGTCGACCTCGAGGTCCTCTTCCAGGAGCTCGACGCGCTGAAGGCCCGCGGCGTCGACACCTCGAAGCTGCTCGTGTCGGCGAACGCCCACGTCATCACGCACTACCACCGCACCATCGACAAGGTGACCGAGCGGTTCCTCGGCAAGCGCCAGATCGGCACCACCGGTCGCGGCATCGGCCCGACCTACGCCGACAAGATCAACCGCGTCGGGATCCGCATCCAGGACATCTTCGACGAGAACATCCTGCGCCAGAAGGTCGAAGCGGCCCTCGACCAGAAGAACCACCTGCTGGTGAAGGTCTTCAACCGTCGCGCGATCGACGCCGACGAGGTCGTCGAGTCGCTGCTGTCCTTCGCGGACCGCCTGCGTCCGATGGTCGCCGACACCGGGCTCGAGATCCACCGTGCGCTCGAGCGCGGGGAGACCGTCCTGTTCGAGGCCGGCCAGGCCACCATGCTCGACGTCGACCACGGCACCTACCCGTTCGTGACCTCCTCGTCGGCGACGGCGGGTGGCGCGGCGACCGGTTCGGGCATCGGCCCGGGCAAGCTCGAGCGCATCATCGGCATCGTCAAGGCGTACACGACCCGCGTCGGCGCCGGTCCGTTCCCGACCGAGCTGTTCGACGAGTCGGGGGAGTTCCTCCGGGCGAACGGCTTCGAGTTCGGCACCACCACGGGTCGCCCGCGCCGCTGCGGCTGGTACGACGCCCCGATCGCCCGCTACACGGCGCGCGTCAACGGCGTGACGGACTTCGTGCTGACGAAGCTCGACGTCCTCACGGGGCTGTCGACGATCCCCGTCTGCGTTGCCTACGAGGTCGACGGCGTCCGCGTGGACGAGGTCCCGGTGAACCAGTCGGACTTCCACCACGCGAAGCCCGTCTACGAGGAGTTCCCCGGCTGGACCGAGGACATCACGGGTGCCCGCTCGTTCGAGGACCTGCCGAAGAACGCGCAGGACTACGTGCTCGCGGTCGAGGCGATGTCCGGGGCGCGGATCTCCGCGATCGGTGTCGGCCCCGGGCGTGATGCCATCGTCGTGCGGCACGACCTGCTCGGCGACACCGCAGCCTGACGATGCGCGTCCCGTTCGTCTGCAGCGGCAACATCTGCCGTTCGCCGCTCGGCGCACAGGTCCTCACGGCGCGACTCGGCCCGGACGCACCCGCGTTCGTGGTCGAGTCCGCCGGCACCATCGCGCAGGACGGCGCTCCGATGGACGATGCCGCCGCAGCGCAGTCCGTGCGGCTCGGCGGCTCGCCCGACGGGCACCGTGCGCGGTACCTCACCGCGGCGATCGCGGGGTCGGCGGACCTCGTGCTCACCGCCGAGCGCTCGCACCGTGCGGCCGTGGTCTCGCTCGCGCCCCGCACGGCGAAGCGCGCGTTCACGGTCAAGCAGTTCGCCCGGGTGCTCGACGGTCTCGAGCCGGCCGAGCTCGCCGGCGTGTCCACGCCCGAGGAGCTCGTCGAGCTCGTCGCCCGACTGCGGGGGACCGTGCCGCCGCTCGCGGACCCGGCGGACGACGACGTCGACGACCCGTACCGCCGGTCGACGGCGACGCACGAGCGGGTGGCGGACGAGATCGCCGCGGCGCTCGTGGTGGTCGCGGACGCGCTGCGCGCCGTGCGCTGACGCGCGGGCACTGGCGCTGGCGCGCGGCGCGCTGACGCGCCGCGCCCTGCGCCAGCAGTGTGCGAGGTTCCGGCCAGCGTGCGGGGATCGCGCGCTCCCACCGTGCGCGGAACCTCGCACACTGCAGCGCTGTGCGGCATCGACGCATCCCGACCCCTCCAGCGGAATGGCCGGAGAACGAGTACCCCGATCTGTCCCCTGTACCCCGGAAGTGCGACGCCCGACCCCGGAAACCCGGGCTTCGCCGATGGGGCGCATTGATGGAACCCGTGAATCGGCGGGCGTCGCTGGCGGGTGGAGGGGTCGGTCTCGTAGCGTTCTCATGTCAGCCGATGTACCCCGGATCGCGAAGGAGAGCGACATGAGCACGACCGTCAGCACCGACACCCGAGCCGAGGTCACGCTCGACACCGAGACCGTCGACACGATCGCCATCCTCGAAGCCCAGGCCGAACCGCACGCCCGCCCGGCCCGCGCCAAGCTCACCTGGACGCAGGAGGACGACGGCGAGTGGGTCGCCAACTACGGCGGGTACTTCGGCGGATCGGTGGACAAGCGCGACGACCGCTACGTCGCCTCGGACACGTTCGGCCTCGTCGTCGGCGACTTCGCGTCGCTCGAGCAGGCACAGGCGAAGCTCGCGGACCAGCTGCACGTGATGCTGCCGTCCGTGATCCGCCCGGTCGACTAGCACGTCGCTCCCCGGAGCACCGCACCACCCCGCACGACCCGCACCACGGAACGCCGCACCACAGCAGCACGCACCAAGAGGAGCACGACCATGAGCACGCCCGTCGACCACCACCAGCACACCGAGGTGACCGTCGACACCGCCACCATGGTCGCGATCACCGGCATGGACGCCCACGTCGACCTCGTCGTCGACGCCGACGTCGACGAGCCGGTCCACCCGCGCATCCTCTGGTCGCGGCCGGACACGGGGCTCTGGGCGGCGAACTACGGCGGCTACTACGGCGGGACCGTCGACCGCCAGGGTGCGCACTACTTCGTGTCCGACACCTTCGGGCAGTACGTCGGCGACTTCCGGTCGCTCGAGGAAGCCCAGCTGCGCCTCGCCGAGCGGCTCCGAGTGCTCCTGCCGGACGTGCGTCGCGACGGCGCCTGACGCTCTGGACTGTGGGCCCGGACCACGTCAGCCGATCGGCTGACGTGATCCGGGCCTCCTGTCTGTCATGCTCTCGACGTGGGCCGACGCTCGGCCCGGACCGGGGGGACCATGACATCGGACGAGCACGCGACCATCCCGCACCGAGCGGGCCCGTCTGCACGCGCGGTGCTGGCGACGTGCGTCGTCGCGGCACTCGTCCTGCTCGCCGGGCTCGTCGTCGTCACCTCGTCGCCCGCGCCGCTGCGCGCGTTGGGCGCGAGCGGCGTCTGCGGCGGGTGGTCGGACGACGAGGCCGGACGTGACGAGACCCGGATGTCCGCCGGGTTCGTCCTGCGGAACCCGTCCGACCGGCCCGTGACGCTCCGGGGCGTCCGCGCGACGTGGGACTCCGGGCTCCGCTCGGTGCGCGTCGTCCTCGCGGAGAAGGTCCGGGGATCCGGCACGGGCGCACTGATGGGCGACACCGCGAGCGTCGTCGACGGCGCGCAGGTCCTCGACGCCGACGGCACGGTGATCGCGCCGCACCACGACGTCCGGGTCGTCGCCGAGATGCGCTCGAGGAGCCTGGCGCACGGCGGACACCTGACCGGGCTCCGGGTGACGACGACCGGGCCGCTGGGGACCCTGCGGACCCAGGACCTGTCGGACGTGACCGTGGGGATGACCACGCCGGGGTCCGACGACTGCTGAGCGGGGTGGCTAGGCGACCCGCTCGATGAGCTGCGGCCCGTCGTTCCTGACGCTGTTCACCGCACGCGAGACCTCGTACTGCTCGAGGCCCGCCGCAACCGTCAGCGACTCGTGGTCGAGCAGGGCGAGCAGGTCGTCCTGCCCGAGGCCGCCCTGCTCGGTGTCCAACCAGGCGTCGTAGCCGTCCGGGGTGAGGAACGCCGGCATGCGGTCGTGCACCTCGCCCGGGGCCACGTGGGCGTCCCGCGTGATGATCGCCAGGGACAGCCGCCACTTGTCCGGGTCGCCGTCGGGCTTCGTGGGGTCGGGCCACGCGCTCACGACTCCGGCCATCGCGAGGGCACCGCCGGGTTCGTGGACGAAGTGCGGTTCCTTGCCGTCCTCGCGCACGACCCACTCGTAGTAGCCCTGGGCGGGGATGATGCAGCGGTTCGTCGCGAACGCCCGCTTGAACATGCCGCTCGTCGCGACGGTCTCGATGCGGGCGTTGATCGGCTTCGGACGCTGCTTCTGGAAGTCCTTCGCCCAGCTCGGCACGAACCCCCAGCTGATCTGCGGGAGTTCGCGCTGCCCGTGCCGCTGCCGGACCGCGAAGACCGGGTCGGTCGGTGCGACGTTCCAGCTCGGGACCAGGCCGGTGCCGACCACGCCGGTGTCCTCGTCGACGTGCTCGGTCCGGTCGGCGAGCTCACCGATCAGTTCCGGCAGCAGATCGGCCGTGGTGTCGGAGACGACGAACCTTCCACACATGCGCCCAGTGTGCCCGGTGCCACCGACACGCGCTCACGCGCTCACGCGCTCACTCGCCCGGGAGGGCCAGCTTGCTGCCGCTCGGGCTGTCGGGGCGTCCTCGGCGCGGCGCGGGCGCGACGGGCGGCAACGCCTCGGCCTCGACGCGGAGTTGCTCCTGGCGCCCGAGCGTCCGGATGCCGACGACCCCCGTGCCGCTCGTGATCACGATCGAGAAGATCCAGACGCCCGGGAACAGGATCACGGTGTCGCTGCCCACCGACGAGGCCACGTCGAACACCAGGGTGCCGAAGACGATGCCGATCCACCCGCCCGTGAGGAACAGCGAGCGGTACGCCGCTCGGACGAGCAGGTCGCGGGTCGCCGGCATGCCCTGCAGCACGGCGTCGCGGTGCTCCGGCGCGACCGGCGGCGGGTTGCGGCGGAAGTACCGGGCGATCGCCTCCTGTGTACGCCACCCGATGCCGGGCACGGGTGGGAGCGACCATCCCCGGGGGCCGATCGGCGTGAGGGCGGCACCGACGCACCCGATACCCGCGGCGACCAGGAGCGCCACGACGACCCCGGCTGCGACCGGGACGGCTCCGTCGAGGCGCTCGACGAACGCCCCCAGGAGCAGCAGCCCGGCGAACGCGACGACCGCGACGACGATCCCGACGCGGACGGCACGGCGGTGGTGGCGCCGGTCGACGAGCTCGGGGAGCCGCTCGCGGTACACCTGCCACCCGGCGCGGAAGACGGTCCGGGGTTCCTGCTCGCGGGCCTCAGTCACCGGGCAGCCGCACCTTCGAACCGTCGACCCCGTGCTTCCCCGTATCGGCGTCTCCGGCCGGCGGATCGACCGCGAGGGCTGCGAGCCGCGCGCGCTCCGAGCGGCCGAGCCGCACCACGAGGTCGGGCAGCGTGCAGACGTACACCGCTGCCCACAGCAGCGCGATCGGCCGCACGTCGCTGCGCGCGAAGGCCGCGATCCCGAGCAGTGCGATCCCGCCGAGGAGCGGGGTGAGCCGCGTCAGCCGCCGGACCAGCCCGCGCTGCAGGAGTCCGACGTCGGTCAGCACGGCCGCGCGGTCCTCGGGCGCCACCGGCCGTTGCCGTCTGCCCAGGTAGGGCTGCACCGACCACCGCACACTCATCTGCCAGTCCGGCCGGACCTGGCGCCCGTTGATGGTCGCTGCCGGGTCGAGCGGACGGTCGGTCCGGAAGCCGGAGAACACGATCGATCCGAGGCCGAGGGACACGAACGCGATGACCACGACCGGTCGGACGGGCCCCGTACCGGCCCAGCCGAACGCGAGCTGCAGCGCGACGGCGCCGACCAGCACGACCACGGAGCACGCGGCGGCGATCCACACGGCACGACGGGCGCGTGCGGGATCGAACACCGTGGGGATCCGCTCCCGCAGCACCTGCCACCCGAGTCTGAACACGAGGTTCCGTCTACTCCATGAAGCTGACAACGGTGGGGCCGGACACGCCCGACGCGTCCTCACCGACCGACCGCCGCCGCCCGCCGTTGCGCCCCGCTCCAGCGGTCGTCCAGGAACGCACGATGCGCTCGTGCCATGAGTCTCGACATCGTCTACACCGCCGCCGCCCACGCCACCGGAGGCGGCCGCGACGGACACGTGCGCAGCGAGGACGACCGCCTCGATCTCGACACCCGTCCGCCGAAGGAGATGGGCGGCAGCGGCGAGGGCACGAACCCCGAGCAGCTCTTCGCCGCCGGGTACGCCGCGTGCTTCCTCGGGGCGCTCCACGCCGCGGGCCGGGAGCTCGACGTCGACACGACCGGCGCCGAGGTCTCGGCCGAGGTCGGCATCGGTGGCACCGGCAACGGGGGCTTCGGCCTCGCGGTCGAGCTCGACGTGTACGCGCCGGCCGCCCGACCCGAGCAGCGTCAGCGTCTCGCCGAGCGCGCGCACGAGATCTGCCCCTACTCGAACGCCACCCGCGGCAACATCACGGTCGCACTCTCGATCGTCGACTAGCGTGCCGCCCGTGGTCACCGACGAGTCGCGCTGCCCCTGCCTGAGCGGCAACCCCTACGGCGAGTGCTGCGGCCCGCTGCACTCGGGCGCCGCGGCCCCGACCGCCGAGCGGCTCATGCGGTCGCGGTTCAGCGCGTTCGCCCTCGGCCTGCCCGAGTACCTGCTGCAGACGTGGCACCCGCGCACCCGCCCGGCGAGCCTCGAGCTCGACCCGGCCCAGCGCTGGACGCGGTTGGACGTCCTGTCGACGGAGTCCGGCGGCCCGTTCGACTCCCGCGGCACCGTCGCCTTCCGCGCGTGGTGGCGCACCGACGACGAGCGGGGCACACTCGAGGAGACGAGCGACTTCGTGCGCGAGCACGGCCGGTGGTCCTACGTGGACGGCACGGTGTCCTGAGCGCCTCCGTCCCCAGACAGGAGCACACCGTGCCGGACCGTGACCTCGCCGCCTTCGGAGCCCACTCCACCGCCGCCGAGGTCGTGGCGGGGATCGACCTCCGGGGACGGACCGCCGTCGTGACCGGTGCCGCCTCGGGCATCGGCGTGGAGACGGCCCGAGCGCTCGCCGGGGCCGGCGCGACCGTGACCCTCGCGGTCCGCGACGTCGAGGCCGGACAGCGGGTCGCGGCGGACATCGCCCGCACCACCGGACGCACCGCGCCCGACGTCGCCGAGCTCCACCTCGACCGCCCGGCGTCCGTGGGAGCGTTCGCGGCGTCGTGGTCCGGGCCCCTCGACGTGCTGGTCGCCAACGCCGGGGTGATGGACAGCCCGGAGTCGTACACCTCGGCCGGGTGGGAGACGCAGTTCGCCACGAACCACCTCGGACACTTCGCGCTGGCCCTCGGGCTGCACGAGGCGCTCGCCGCGGCGTCCGGTGCGCGGATCGTCTCGCTGTCGTCGAGCGGGCACGGCAGCTCCCCGGTCGTGTTCGACGACCTGTTCTTCCGGCGTCGCCCGTACGAGCCCGGGCTCGCCTACGCCCAGTCCAAGACCGCCAACGTCCTCTTCGCCGTCGAGGTCGGACGACGATGGGCCGCCGACGGGATCACGGCGAACGCGTGCATGCCCGGAGGGATCTGGACGGGGCTGCAGAAGCACTGGGACCCGGAGGTGCTCGCGGCGACGAAGGTCTCCGCGGCGGACGTCGTCAAGTCCCCGGAGCAGGGCGCGGCGACGTCGGTGCTCCTCGCCACCGCTCCGGAGCTCGACGGCGTGAGCGGCCGGTACTTCGAGGACTGCCACGAGGCCGCCGTCGTCGACCGCATCACCGACGGGCTGCACGGCGTGCTCCCGTGGGCGCTCGACCCGGCCGCCGCCGAGCGGCTCTGGGACGTCTCGGTCGCGTTGCTCGACGCCGAGGCACGAGCTCGACGCTGACCGAGGCTCAGGCCCCGATGGTCTCCGGCAGGCCCACGGAGGCGCGCATCGCCCTCCGCACGTCGGCCTCGGCCGGCAGGAGCTCGTCCTGGTCACCGCTCAGGAAGAACCGGATCTGCCCGAGGGCCTGCTCGGCGAGCATGTCGAGCCCGTTCAGCACGCGCCCGCCGGCGTCCGCCCACCGGGTCGCGACGGCGGTCGGCCAGGGCTCGTAGGCCACGTCGAAGAGCACCGCGTCCGGCCCTGACGGCACGAGGTCGAGCGTGTCCGCCGCACCCCCGGGCAGCGTCGAGACGACGAACCCGTGACGGGTCCCCGGCAGCTCGGTCAGCGGGAGCACCTCGAGCGAGACCCCGAGCCGCACGGCCAGGTCGACGAGGTGTCCGGCCTTCGCGGTGTCGCGGAGGAACACCCGCACGAGCGACGCCCCGAGCCGCACGGCCGCGGTGAGGGCGCTCGCCGCGGTCGCACCGCCGCCGAGGACGGTCGCCTCGCCGGGGAGGTGTCCGAGCGCCTCGACCGGGCGCACGATCCCCTCGACGTCGGTGTTCGCGCCGGACCGCAGGACGGTGTCGCCGACCGTGCGGAACGCGATGGTGTTCGCGACGCCGAGCTCGTCGACGAGCGGGGTCGTCCGGTCGAGCATCGGCAGGACCTCGCGCTTGAGCGGCATGGTCAGGCTCAGGCCGCGCCAGTCGGGACCCAGCCCCGCGACGAACGCGTCCAGTCCGCCGGACGCGACCTCGTGCCTCCCGTACGTGAACGGCACCCCGAGCACGTCGTAGGCCGCTGCGTGCAGCGTGGGGGAGAGGGAGTGGGCGATGGGGGAGCCGAGCACCGCGAGGCGGGTCCGGGAGGGGTCGGAGTACATGTCCCCGTCAGCCTATCCAGGCGTGTTCCGCGCCTAGTGCTTAGGTTAGGCTTACCTTCGTGATCCGAACTCCCTCCCGCTTCCGCCGAGCGCTCGCCGCTGCCGGCGCCG
This sequence comes from Curtobacterium sp. 320, assembly GCF_031455235.1. Classification (NCBI taxonomy): domain Bacteria; kingdom Bacillati; phylum Actinomycetota; class Actinomycetes; order Micrococcales; family Microbacteriaceae; genus Curtobacterium; species Curtobacterium sp. 320. The sequence continues at coordinate 9,465 of NZ_JAVDSI010000024.1, forward strand.
TCGTCGCAGCGTCCCTCGTCCTCGCCGGGTGCGCCTCCGGCTCCGGTTCGTCGTCCGACGACGCCGCGACCACGTCCGCCGACGGCCAGTTCCCGGTGTCCATCACCACCGCCCTCGGCACCACGAAGATCGACTCGCAGCCGAAGCGCGTCGTCGCCCTCGGCTGGGGCGACGCCGAGACCGCGCTCGAACTCGGCGTGCAGCCCGTCGGCGCGAGCGACTGGCTCGCGTTCGGTGGCGACGGCGTCGGGCCGTGGCTCAAGGGCGCGTACACGAAGTCGCCGAAGATCATCCAGACGCTCGAGCCGAGCTACGAGGACATCCTCAAGCTCAAGCCCGACGTGATCCTCGACGTGAAGTCGTCGGGTGACGAGGACCGCTACGCGAAGCTCTCCGCGATCGCACCGACCGTGGCGATCCCGAAGGGCGGCGAGAACTACCTCGCGTCGACCGAGCAGCAGACCACGATGATCGCGAAGGCGCTCGGCAAGGAGGCCGAGGGCAAGAAGCTCCTCGCCGGCCTCGACGACGCCTACGCCGCCGCCCGCAAGGCGCACCCGGACTTCGCGGGCAAGTCGGCGGTCGTCGGTGCCTACACGTCCGAGGGCTTCGGGGCCTACGCCTCGACGGACAGCCGCTCGACGTTCATGCGGAACCTCGGCTTCACGATCCCGAAGGCGATCGACGAGCAGGCAGGCAAGGCGTTCTCGGTGCACCTGTCGGACGAGAACCTCGACCTGCTGGACGCCGACCTCACGCTGATCCTGCCGATCTACGTCGAGGCGTCCAAGGCCGAGTCCGACCCGCTCTTCCAGAAGGTGCCGTCGGTCGAGGCCGGGCACGCCATCGTGTTCGACGACCCGGACGTGTCGTCGGCGTTCTCGATGGGGACCACCGCCGCGATCGAGTGGGCGCTCGAGAAGCTGCCGGACGAGTTCCAGGCGAAGCTCGGCTGACGCCGATGCGGAACGACGGGAGGCGCGGTGCCAGCTGGCACCGCGCCTCCCGTCTTCCTGTGGTCGCGTCCCGAGCCGGCGTCCGGCCCGTCGGGACGCTGCGGTCAGGCGCCGAACGTCGAACCGAGGAACGCGAAGAGCAGGGCGATCAGCGGGAACGACCCCTGCACGAACGCGGAGTTGAGGTACCGGCGACCCGTGCCGAGCAGGACCACGGCGGCACCGAGCATCGACGCCGTCGAGAACACCACGAGCGTCCACCCGGTGGCCCCGTTGCCCGTGACGGCGAGCACCACACCGAGGATCACGCCGATCGCGAGGAACAGGTTGTAGAAGCCCTGGTTGAACGCCATCGAGCGGGTGGCCTGGACCTCGGTCTCGGACGACAGGCCGAAGATCTTCCGCACGCGGGGACTCGTCCACGCGACGGACTCGAGGAAGAAGATGTACACGTGCACGAGGCCCGCGAGGACCGCGAACACGCACGAGATCACGAGCAGGACCGACATGGTCTCCATTCTCGCAGTTCCGAAGGCGTGCTCAGGTCCCGCTCAGGTTCCGGTTGCCGGCCACCGACGTAACCGACACCTGCCGAGCGGTCGCGGCCGTTAGGCTCGGGGCATGAGCGACGACGACACCACGCCCCAGTACGACCCGGCGGCCGTCGCCGAACTGGCCAGCATCCGCCAGAGCATCGACAACATCGACGCCGCGGTCATCCACATGCTCGCCGAGCGCTTCAAGTACACCCAGCGGGTCGGTTACCTCAAGGCAGCAGCGGGGATGCCGGCGGCCGACCCGGGGCGCGAGCAGATCCAGGTCGCACGACTCCGCTCCCTCGCCGCCGAGTCGCACCTCGACCCCGCCTTCGCGGAGAAGTTCCTGAACTTCATCGTCGCCGAGGTCATCCACCACCACGAGCAGATCGCCGGCGGCGACGAGTGAGCGACGCGCTCCCGACGCTGCTCGTCGGCTCGTACACGGCCACCGGCGGCGGGAACGCGACGGGCATCTCGATCGTGCCCAGCGGGCCGGTCGGGGGTGCGGACGGCGGCGCGCCGACGGCTCGCACGGTCGCGGTCATCGACGACCCGTCGTTCCTGGCCGTCTCCGGTGACCGGGTCTACGCCGTGTCCGAGACGGCCGACGGCGGTGTCTCCGCCTTCCGCCTGGGCGGCTCGTCGCTCGAGCACCTCTGGGACGCTCCGGCCGGCGGCGACGCCGCGTGCCACGTGCGCGTCGACCCGTCCGGTGCGCTCGTCGTCACCAACTACGTCTCCGGTACCGTCACGGCGGTCTCGCTCGCCGCAGCGGAGTCGCACGCCGCGTCGGTCCTCGGCAGCGACGGGCTGATCGGCGCGCACGGCAGCGACGACCAGGTGACGGTGCCCGCGTCGGCGCTCGTCACCGAGGTCCTCCCCGACGCCACCGGCCCCGTCGAGGACCGGCAAGAGGGCCCGCACGCCCACCAGTCGACCGCGACGCCGGACGGCACCGTGCTCGTGGCGGACCTCGGCGGCGACGCCCTGCACGAGTTCCGGATCACGGACGCCCCGAGCATCGAGCAGGTCCGCGTCCACCACGTCACCCCGGGTGTCGGACCGCGGCACCTCGCCTGGTACGAGGGCGACCTCATCGTGGCCGGTGAGCTCGACGGCCGGGTCCACCGCCTCCGCCGCGACGGCTCGGGGTCGTTCGTGTCGGTGGCCTCCGCGGCGACCTTCACCGGCGAGGTCGGCGGGTCGCTCCTCAGCCACATCGAGGTCGACGACGCCGGGCGCGTGTACGTCGCGGTGCGCGGGCGCGACCTCGTGGTGGTGCTCGACGCATCCGACGGCGGGCTGTCGCTCGTGGGGTCGGCGTCCTCCGGTGGGGTGTGGCCCCGGCACTTCGCACGGGTGCCCGGGTTCCTCCTCGTGGCGAACCAGATGTCCGACGCGATCGCGGTCCTGCCCCTCGGCGAAGACGGTGTCCCGGGCGAGGCCGTCGCGCAGATCGCGGTCGGCACGCCGGCGTGCGTCGTCCCGGTCGTCGTGCCGGTCTGAGACTGACCCCATGGACGCGTCCTACACCCTCGTCTCCGGCCCGCCTGCCCTCGACGACTACCTCCCGCTGCGACGTGACTCCGGCCTGACGCCGAAGAACGCCGACCAGGGCGCCGGAGCGATCGCCGGCAGCTGGTCCGCGTGCCACGTCCTCGATCCCGACGGACGACCCGTCGCGATGGGCCGGACGATCGGCGACGGCGGCTGGTACTTCCACATCGCCGACATCGCGACCGACCCGGCGCACCAACGCCGGGGGATCGGGCGTGCGGTGGTTGCCTGGCTCGTCGCGGACATCCGCTCCCGGGCGCCCCGTGGCGCGTACGTCACCCTCGTCGGCGACCCGCCCGGGCAGCGGCTCTACCGATCGCTCGGCTTCGACGACGTCGCACCGAGCCTCGGGATGGCGCTGCTGACCGAATGACCGGCCGGGCGGTCAGGACTCGATGACGTTCTCGAACGGTCGGCCCTCGGCCAGCGCGGCCACCTGACGGCGCATCAGCTCGATCGACCGCGGCACGCTGAGGTCCGTGTTGCCGCCGACGTGCGGCGTCAGGACCGTGTTCGGCGTCGTCCAGAGCGCGTGCCCGTCGGGCAGGGGTTCGGGATCGGTGACGTCGAGCGCTGCCGAGAGCCGTCCGGACCGCAGCTCGGCGACCAGGGCATCGGTGTCGACGACCTTGCCGCGGGCGACGTTCACCACGAGGGCGCCGTCGGGCAGCGCGGCGAGCAGGTCGGCGTCCACCAGCCGTTCGGTCTCGTCCGTCAGCGGGGCGATGAGCACCAGGACGTCGGTGGTCGCGGCGAGCTCCGGGAGCTCGCCGAACGCGTGGACCTGCCGGCCGTCCTGCTCACGCGCGGTCCGCGCCACCACGGTGACCTCGGTGCGGAACGCCTCGAAGCGGGTCGCGATGGCGGACCCGATCGCGCCGTAGCCGACCACGGTCACGCGACGGTCGGCGAGGGACCGGGTGGTCCGGGCGTCCCAGACGCCGTTCGCGCGATCGGCCTGGAACGCTCCGAGCTCGCGCAGTGACGTCAGCGCGAGCCCCACCGCGAGTTCGGCGGTCTCGTCGTCGTGGATGCCGCGGCCGTTCGCGAGCTGCGCGTGGCCGGGGACGTGCGGGACCGCGTGCTCGTACCCGGCGCTCGGCAGCTGCAGGAGCCGCAGGTTCGGCAGGTCGTGCACGTACCGCCACCGGTGCCGCCCACCGAAGTAGAACGGCAGGAACGCGATGGCCACCTCGTCGGGGCGTCCGTACGGTGCCTCGACGTCCCACACGTCGAGCTCGATGCCCTCCGGCACGGGGCCGAAGCGATCGACGAGTCCACGGAACGGCAGGGTGACGACGGGCATCAGTCGGTGCCCGTCGTCGTGGCGCTCTGGCCCGGCCCGTTCAGGAGTCGGTCCGTGGCGAGAACGAGCCGTGGCCGTCGAGCGGACCCCGACCGACGTAGCCCTCGGTCACGTCCTCGACGATGACGTCCCCGAAGCGGCTCGGGAGCGTGGCGCCGTGGGTGCCGCGCAGCTCGTCGAGCGTCGCCTCGAACGCACCCTGGACCTCGAGCGACCCGCTCGTGGCGTCCGTGACACCGATGCGGAGCACCGGGAAGCCGCGGCCGTCGCAGAGGCCCTGGAAGCGGACGTCGTCCTCGCGCCGGACGGTCACGATCACGCGGCCGGTCGACTCGGAGAACAGCGCGGTGGCGGTGTCGACGCCGTCGCGGGCCTCGAGCTCGTCGAGCAGGACGCGGGCGCCGAGCCCGAACCGGAGCACCGACTCGGCGAGGGTCTGGCCGAGGCCGCCGTCCGCCAGGTCGTGGGCGCTCGTGAGCAGCTGCTCGTTCGCCGCGGCGTGCAGGAGGTCCGCGAGGGCCTTCTCACGCTCGAGGTCGACCGCCGGCGGACGGCCACCGAGGTGCCCGTGCACGGTGCCGGCCCAGGCCGACCCGTCGAGCTCGAGCGACGTGGTGCCGAGCAGGTAGATGTTGTGGCCGTCGTCCTGCCAGCCGGAGGGCACGCGCAGCGCGACGTCCTCGATCACGCCGAGGACACCGACGACCGGGGTCGGGTGGATCGGGGTGGTGCCGGTCTGGTTGTAGAACGACACGTTGCCGCCCGTGACCGGGATCCCGAGCTCCATGCAGCCGTCGGCGAGGCCCTCGACCGCTTCGGAGAACTGCCACATGACCTCGGGGTTCTCGGGGGAGCCGAAGTTCAGGCAGTCGGTCACGGCGGCCGGGACGGCACCGGTGACGGCGACGTTCCGGTAGGCCTCGGCGAGGGCCAGCCGGGCGCCCTGCTTCGGGTCGAGCTGGCAGTAGCGGCCGTTCGCGTCGGTGGCGATCGTGACGCCGAGCCCGGTCTCCTCGTCGACGCGGATCATGCCGCCGTCGTCGGGGAAGGAGAGCGCCGTGTTGCCGAGCACGTAGGTGTCGTACTGGTTCGTCACCCAGTTCTTCGACGCCAGGTTCGGGGAGCCGAGCAGCTGCAGGAACTGCGCCTTGAGGGCGGGGCCGTCGGCCGGGCGGTCGAGCGATGCAGCCGAGTCGGCCTGCAGCGCGTCGATCCAGGTCGGGTAGGCCACGGGGCGGTCGTAGACCGGGCCGTCGACGGCGACCGTGCGCGGGTCGACGTTCACGATCTCCTGGCCCTGCCAGTCGATGACGAGCCGGCCGGTGCCGGTGACCTCGCCGAGGACGCTGGTCTCGACCTCCCACTTGCCGACGACGCTGAGGAACTCGTCGAGCTTCTCGGGGCGGACGACCGCCATCATGCGCTCCTGGCTCTCCGACATGAGGATCTCCTCGGCGGTGAGCGTGGGGTCGCGCAGCAGGACGTCGTCGAGCGAGATGTGCATGCCGCCGTCGCCGTTCGAGGCGAGCTCGCTCGTGGCGCACGAGATGCCGGCGGCACCGAGGTCCTGGATGCCCTCGACGAGTTCCTTCTGGAACAGCTCGAGGCAGCACTCGATGAGGACCTTCTCGGCGAAGGGGTCGCCGACCTGGACGGCGGGACGCTTGGTCGGGCCGCCCTCGGTGAAGGTGTCGGAGGCCAGGATCGACGCGCCGCCGATGCCGTCGCCGCCGGTGCGGGCACCGAAGAGCACGACCTTGTTGCCGGCACCCGAGGCGTTCGCGAGGTGCAGGTCCTCGTGGCGGAGGACCCCGACCGCGAGGGCGTTCACCAGCGGGTTGCCCTGGTACACCGGGTCGAAGTAGGTCTCGCCGCCGATGTTCGGCAGGCCGAGGCAGTTGCCGTAGAACGAGATGCCGCCGACCACACCGTGGACGACGCGCTGCGTGTCCTCGTGGTCGATCGCGCCGAAGCGGAGCTGGTCCATCACGGCGACCGGGCGGGCACCCATCGAGATGATGTCGCGGACGATGCCGCCGACACCGGTCGCGGCGCCCTGGTACGGCTCGACGTAGGACGGGTGGTTGTGCGACTCGACCTTGAAGGTCACCGCCCAGCCGTTGCCGACGTCGATGACACCGGCGTTCTCGCCCATGCCCACCATGAGGTTCTTCGTCATCTCCGGCGTGACCTTCTTGCCGAACTGCCGGAGGTAGTTCTTCGAGGACTTGTACGAGCAGTGCTCGGACCACATCACGGAGTACATCGCCAGCTCGCCCGAGGTGGGGCGGCGGCCGAGGATCTCGCGGATCTTCGCGTACTCGTCGGCCTTCAGCCCGAGCGCCTCGTACGGCTGCTCCTTGTCGGGCGTGGCTGCGGCGTCCTGGACGGTGTCGGGCTTCGGGCGGACGTGTGTCGTCACGGTGGTGTCGTTCCCTGTCACTGGAGTCGTGTTCGTCGGCGTGGTCGTCACTTGACGAGCGTCGACTCGATCACGGAGGTGAAGAAGGTGAGGCCGTCCGTGCCGGAGGCCATCGCCGCGGGGGTGTCCGGGCCGAACCCGGGCTCCGTCGCGTGCTCGGGGTGCGGCATCAGGCCGACGACGTTGCCGCGCTCGTTGGAGACGCCCGCGATGTCGTCGATCGACCCGTTCGGGTTCACGCCGACGTAGCGGAACACGACCTGGCCGTTGTCCTCGATGCGCTTGATCTCGTCGGCGTCCGCGACGAAGCGGCCGTCGGCGTTCTTCAGCGGGATGGTGATCTCCTGCTGGGCCGTGAAGCCGCTCGTCCACGCCGTGGCGGTGGTCTCGACGCGGAGCTTCTGGTCGCGCCGGATGAACTGCTGGTGCGCGTTGCGGGTGTGCGCGCCCGGCACGAGTCGCGCTTCGGCGAGCATCTGGAAGCCGTTGCAGATGCCGAGCACGGGCATCCCCTTGCCGGCGGCGTCGATGACCTCGGCCATGATCGGGGCCTTCGCCGCGATCGCACCGGCACGCAGGTAGTCGCCGTAGGAGAACCCGCCGGGGAGGACGATCGCGTCGACGCCCTGCAGGTCGTGGTCGCCGTGCCAGAGCGCGACGGGGTCGGCGCCGGCGAGGCGGACCGCGCGCTGGGCGTCGCGGTCGTCGAGCGAGCCCGGGAACGTGATGACGCCGATGCGCACCGGTGTCACTCGCCTTCGACCGTCACGGACACGACGTCCTCGATGACGGCGTTGGAGAAGACGTCGGCGGCGATCTCGCGGACCTCGGCCAGCTTCTGGTCGTCGACCGGGCCGTCGACGGCCACCTCGAAGCGCTTGCCGATGCGGACGTTGGTCAGGTCTGCCTTGCCGAGACGGGCGAGGGCGTTGCCCACCGCCTTGCCCTGGGGGTCGAGGATCTCGGCCTTCGGCATGACCTCGACGACGATCGTTGGCACGTGTTCACTCCAGCACTTCGGGGATGGGTGGGACGCGAACAGTCTACGGGGCGCGCGCGGCGCGTCGGACGCGCTTGCGCTCGGTTGTTCGAAGGCGTACATTCCACTTGGAATAATCGGTACGGACCAGTCCAGGAGGCACGGATGGCGTCGCTCACGCCCCTCGCGTTCGCCGCGCTCGGGCTCCTCGCGGAGTCGCCCATGCACCCCTACGAGATGTTCCAGACGATGCTGCAGCGTCGCGAGGACCAGAACGTCAAGGTCCGACCGGGCACGCTCTACCACCAGATCGGTCGCCTGGTGGACCTCGGCTACGCCGAGGCGCTCGGCACCGCGCGGGAGGGCAACCGACCGGAACGCACCACCTACGCGATCACCGACCACGGGCGCTCCGCGCTCGAGGACGGCCTCCGCCGGATGATCGCCGAGCCCGCCGACGAGTACCCGGAGTTCCAGCTCGCGGTCTCGCACGTCGACAACCTGAGCGCCGAGGACGCGGCGACCGCCCTGCGCGCCCGCGCCCGCGCACTCCGGACGGAACGCGAGCAGTACGACGAAGCCGCCACGGGCCTCCAGGCCAAGCGTCTCGCGGACCGCTTCTGGCTGGACGTGTCGTACGTCCGTGCCATGCTCACCGCGCAGATCGAGTGGCTCGACGCCGCGGCCGACCGGATCGCGAGCGGCGACATCCCCTGGGACGGCCCGGCCGTCCCCACCGACACAGGCACCACCACGAACAGCAAGGAACCCACTCGATGACCTCCGTCTCGACCACCACCGAGAAGAAGCCGTGGCCGGCCCTCTGGGCCCTCGTCGTCGGCTTCTTCATGATCCTCGTCGACTCGACGATCGTGTCCGTCGCGACGCCGACCATCGCCGCGAAGCTCGACGCCGACATCAACTCCGTCATCTGGGTGACGAGCGCCTACCTGCTCGCGTACGCCGTCCCGCTCCTCATCACCGGCCGGCTCGGTGACCGCTTCGGTCCGAAGGTCATGTACCAGATCGGGCTCGTGGTGTTCACGCTCTCGAGCCTCTGGTGCGGGCTCGCCGGCTCGATCGAGGTGCTCATCGTGGCCCGTGTGGTCCAGGGGCTCGGCGCGGCGATGATGACGCCGCAGACGATGGCCGTGATCACGCGCATCTTCCCGCCGCAGAACCGCGGCGCGGCGATGGGTCTGTGGGGTGCCGTCGCCGGTGTCGCCTCGCTCGTCGGCCCGATCGTGGGCGGCCTGCTCGTCGACGGCTTCGGCTGGGAGTGGATCTTCTTCGTCAACGTCCCGGTCGGTGTGGTCGCGTTCGTGCTCGCACAGCGCTTCGTCCCGTCGTTCGACCGGCACGGGCACCGCTTCGACACCCTCGGCATCGTCCTGAGCGCCGTCGGCATGTTCCTGCTCGTCTTCGGCATCCAGGAAGGCGAGACCTACGACTGGGGCACCATCACCGGCCCGATCTCGGTCTGGTCGCTCATCATCGCCGGCATCGTCGTGCTCGCCGCCTTCGTGGTGTGGCAGGGCGTGCAGAAGGGTGAGCCGCTCCTGCCGCTCGGCCTCTTCAAGGACCGCAACTTCACACTCGCGAACATCGCCATCACCGCGGTCGGCGTCGCCATCTCGTCGTTCGCCCTGCCGATCATGCTCTGGGCGCAGGACGTGCTGACGTTCAGCCCGACCCAGGCGGCGCTGCTCCTCGTCCCGCAGGCCGTGCTCTCGGCCGGCCTCGCCCCGCTCGTCGGCAAGAACCTCAACCGGTGGAGCCTCCGCTGGGTCGCGGCGTTCGGGCTCGCGTGCTTCTCCGGCGCGCTGTTCTGGTTCGGGTCGCTCCTGGCCTCGGGTGCCGACTGGGGCTGGGTGCTCCTGCCGTCGACGCTCCTCGGCCTCGCGAACGCCTGCATGTGGGGGCCGCTCTCGGTCTCCGCGACGCGCAACCTGCCGCCGAAGCTCGCCGGCGCCGGCTCGGGCGTCTACAACACCACGCGGCAGATCGGTGCCGTCCTCGGCTCGGCCGGCATCGCGGCGCTGATCGAGGCGCGGATCACGGCGAACTTCCCGGCGTCCACCGGCGGCACGAGCGCCGGCGGTGCGGAGCAGCAGGTCGGGGCGCTCCCGGCCTTCCTGCAGCAGCCGTTCGCCACCGCCATGGGGCAGTCGCTCGTCCTGCCCGCCGTGGTGCTCGGCATCGGGATCGTCGCCGCGCTGTTCCTGGCGAAGCCGAAGCAGACCGTGGCGTGGCAGCAGACCGGCGGCACGTCCGACGGGTCGCCCGCGTCTGCGTCCGACGGCAGCGTGGTGGGGTCCGAGCAGCGTCACGGTGTCCACGCCGCGGCACCCGCGCCGGAGACCGCCGAGGCCGAGCTCGCCGCGACCGACCACCACGGGCGGCACGCCGACGCCTAGTCCGAGCCAGTCCGGAGCCCCGGAGCCCCGTGTCGCACTCGTGCGGCGCGGGGCTCCGTCGCGTGCGGTGCGCGGTGCCGGTGCGTCTCGGAACGACATTGTCGTCGTCGTACGACATCGGCGGTGTCGTCGGTGCGCGCGTGCAACGGTTGCGGCCGCGCGGCAGCGACATGGTCGACGTCGTACGACATCGGCGATGTCGTACCGAGTCGGCAGCCCGACACCGACACCGACACCGCCTCACCCGCGGCGCTGCAGGTGCGCCCGGGTGAGCTCCGCCATCTCCTCGTCGGTGAGGGCGTCGACGGTGCGGGCCTCGCGGCGATCGGACCGCTGCCACCGGATGAACAGCGAGATGAGCACCGGCACGTCCGCGACCTCGGCGATGAACCACAGCAGGTCCCCGGCGAGGTGCTGGTCGCGCAGGGGCGACGGGAACCACGGCTGCCCGACCGCCGCCGTGACCGACCCGTCGAGCACGTGGTTCGTGATCCGGAGCACGATGCCCGGGATCGCGTCCGCCATGAGCTCGACGAACGCGAGCAGGAACTCCATCGTGACGAACGTCGACGAGCGGAGGATCCCCGGCTCGGACAGCGGGGTCAGCAGGGCGAACCCGAGCATCGGCACGAACACCGTGATGGCCGTCGCCCAGACCGGGGACTCGCGGATCGTCGCCGAGAACGGGGTGAGCAGCACGCAGAACAGCGCGAGGGCGATCAGCGGCGACACGACCGCGTTGCCGAGGACCCGTGCCGGACGCGATGCGAGCGCTGCGGAGGCTGCCTGCGCGAGGCGAGCCGGGCCTCCCGAGCGGAGCAACGAGACGGGCGCGGCGAACGCGGCGAAGGTGGGGACCGCGAAGAAGAGCAGGGCCAACCGCAGCACGAACGCCCACCGGAGGTCCTGGTCGTGGATGCCGACGATCCCGAACTGCAGGATGCCGAACAGGACGAGCGCCCCGACGAAGGCGAGCGTCCGCCACCACGGCCACCGGGTGCCCCGCCTGGCGGCACCGACGACCCACCAGCCGTAGGTGACCGCGGCCACGGCGATGAGGACGGCCGCGAGCGGGTCGAGGTGCCACGTGCTCCAGAACTCGGGTGTCGACGGCGTGGGGTGCCTCCTCGAGGATCGTGCGGCCGACCACAATCCTCCGCCCGGTACGCACCCCGGAGCAGCCTCTGCCGGTGAGAACCGGTTCAGATCCGGGCGGCGCCCCGGGTCGGCACGGTCCTCGTCAGGAGCCGGACCCCCACCGGCACGGCCAGCGCACCGAGCAGGGCGACCCCGAACGACAGGTGCAGCTGCATCACCGCGAAGGCGGGCCCGATCGTGCAGAGCGCCGCGACGGCGAGCACGGGCCAGGCCGGGCGATCGGTGCCGGGGACGAGCCGGGGGAGCGGCCGGTCGAACCGGCGCAGCGCCCGGGCGGTGCCGAGGGCGACCGCGAGGAGGACGACGAGGGCCACCCCACGGGTCGCCCACCACGTCGGCGATCCCGGCGTCGGGAACGGCACGCCGACGAGCAGGGCGACCCCGTTCAGCGCGATGAACAGCGGCAGGTGCCAGAGGTAGATCGTCATCCCGTCCCGGCCGAGCAGGAACACGGCGCCCTGGGCCGCGCGGGTGCGCATCAGCCGGGTGAGCGGGGCGTGCACGACCTGGACGAGGCAGGCCTGGGCGATCGCCAGCACGGCGAGCGGGAGCATCGGCGGGTTGAGGTCCTGCAGCATGTCCGGAGCCCAGAGCCCGATCGACGTCAGGGGCACGAGCACGCCGTACCCGGCCGCGGCGACGGCGACGAGCAGCACGCGCGATCGTCGGGCGAACCAGCCGTCGGCCCAGAGGAAGCCGAGCTGCTGCGCGAAGAGCCACACCGGGCCGAGGTTGAGGAGACCGACCTCTGCCGTCCCGGTGGCGAACCGCACGCCGTCGACGGCCGCGGCGAGCACGAGCAGTGCGCCGAGCGTGCGCCACGGAGCGCGTTCGTGGAGTCGCACCATGACCGGCACGCAGCACTGGGTGATCCCGTACGCGGCGAGGAACCAGAGCGGGGAGCCGATGCCGAACGCGACCTCGGCGAGGAGCCCCGGCGGCGTGCCGAGCAGCGTGGCGATGCCCAGGCCGAGCGCGAGCACCGCGAAGAGCGGGATCGCCGGCCGGAAGAGCCGCACGAGCCGCGTCGCCACGAAGTCCCGCGCGCCGCCGCCCCGCGCGACCGTGGAACGCCACCCCACGGCGCTGGCGAAGCCGCCGACCACGAAGAAGAGCGGCATCACCTGGCCGATCCAGGTCGCGGCGACGTACCAGGGGAGTTCCTGGAGCGGACTCGTCACCGCGATGCCGTCCGCCCCCGCGGCGACACCGACCATCGTGACGTGCACGAAGACGACGAGGACGACGCAGGCCGTCCGGATGAGGTCGACGACCAGGTCCCGCTGCGCGATGATCCCCCGGACGTCCTGAGCGCTGTGCGCCTGCTGCGGCAGGCCCTGCTGCGTGGACATGTCGGGACGGTAGCGCGGGTTCCCGCCCTCCCAGCGTCGTTCCAGCCGATCGCGACCGGATCGTGACACATCGTATTCCGCGAGGGGCATGCGACTGGCATGCATCCGGCATGCGTCCGGCCCGTCGCGCCGGTGCGGACGAGCTCCGGGAGGCGCGGGTCGCGCCGGTCGCCCGGCCCGCCCGCGCCCCGGGTCGGCTCAGGCCCGCGGTGCGTCGGGCTCCACCGTCGCGTCGTCCGCGCGTGACGTCCGCCCGATCCGACCGATCCGACCGATCGCACCCGCGACGACGGCGCCGAGCACGGGGAAGACCAGGAACACCCACCACTGCGCGAGCCAGTCCGGCCCTGCGAACACCGCGGTGGCGAACGACCGCGCCGGGTTCAGCGACGCGTTCGAGACCGGGATGAGCGTCAGCAGCAGGACCGTGAGGGTCGCGCCGATGACCACGGGCGCCGGGACCGCGCTCCCGCGGGCTCCGGTCACGCGGAGGATCACCGTCACGAAGACGGCCGTCGCGATCGTCTCGGCGAGGGCGACGCCGAGCAGGGTGGAACCGCCGGGACTCTGCGCGTCGAAGCCGTTCGAGGCGAAGCCGCCGTCGAGCGTGCTCTGCAGGGCGGTGGCCGGTCCGAGGCCGGCGAACAGGACGAGGACGGCAGCCCCGGCCGTGCCGCCGACGAACTGGGCGACGAGGTACGGGACGACGTCCGCCCACCGGTGCCGGCCGGCGACCGCGAGGCCGATCGTCACCGCGGGGTTGAAGTGCCCCCCGCTGACGGGGCCGAACGCACTCGCGCCGATCATCACCACGAGGCCGAGGGTGAGCGCGACGCCGAGCAGCCCGATCCCGAGCGTGTTGTGCTCGTCGGGGAACACGGCGCTGGAGGTCGCGGCGCCGACGAGGGCGAACACGAGCAGGAAGGTCCCCGCGGACTCGGCGACGAGGCGGGCGGGGAGCGCAGCGAGGACTGGGGTGACTGGTGGTGCATCTGTCATGACCCACCGTTCGCGCTCGACCATCGGATCGCCTGGTGTACAGTGGCGGTGTTGTCTTGATCTCTGCAAAAGAAAGGCTCAGCATGGACGTCGACGCCGACCTGCTCCGCGCCTCCGGTCTCCGGGTCACGACACCACGCCTGGCGGTCCTCCGCGCGACGGAGACCATGCCGCACGCGACCGCCGACGACATCGTCACCGCGCTCGCCGCCGAGCTGCCCACCACGAGCCACCAAGCGGTGTACGGCGTCCTCGCGGCACTGACCGGCGTCGGACTGGTCCGGCGCATCGAGCCCGCGGGCAGCCCCGCCCGGTACGAGCGACGGACCGGCGACAACCACCACCACGTCGTCTGCACGATGTGCGGCGCGATCGAGGACGTCGACTGCGCCGTCGGCCACGCGCCCTGCCTCACCCCGTCCGAGACGCACGGCTTCGCCGTCACCACGGCCGAGGTCACCTACTGGGGCATCTGCGAACAGTGCGCCGCCGCCGAACGCGACGACACCGTGGCCGTCCCGGCCTGACCGCCGACACCCCGACCCGGGGACGACCGCAGTCGTTCCCGCTCCCGGCACCGAACCGGGACCACGAGCAACCCGAGCACCCCTGACCGAACCAACCGTTCCACCCAAGGAGGAACCGTGTCCGACCAGAACACGACGCCCGGCCAGCCGGCCGGCACCCCCACCACGACCACCAACTCCGGCGCGCCGGTGTCGAGCGACCAGCACTCCATGGGTGTCGGCGCCGACGGCCCCCTCGCGCTGCACGACCACTACCTGGTCGAGAAGCTCGCCCAGTTCAACCGTGAGCGCGTCCCGGAGCGGGTCGTCCACGCCAAGGGCGGCGGTGCCTTCGGTACCTTCACCGTCACGCAGGACATCAGCAAGTACACCCGTGCCGCGTTCCTGCAGCCGGGCAAGCAGACCGAGATGCTCGCCCGCTTCTCGTCCGTCGCCGGCGAGCAGGGCTCCCCGGACACCTGGCGCGACCCGCGCGGCTTCGCGCTGAAGTTCTACACCGAAGACGGCAACTACGACCTCGTCGGCAACAACACCCCCGTGTTCTTCATCCGCGACGGCATCAAGTTCCCGGACTTCATCCGCTCGCAGAAGCGCCTGCCGGGTTCGCACCTGCGCGACCACGACATGCAGTGGGACTTCTGGACCCTGTCGCCCGAGTCGGCCCACCAGGTCACGTGGCTGATGGGCGACCGCGGTCTGCCGGCGTCGTGGCGCGAGATGGACGGCTTCGGCTCGCACACCTACCAGTGGATCAACGCCGAGGGCGAGCGCTTCTGGGTGAAGTACCACTTCCTCACCGAGCAGGGCCACAAGACCCTGACGCAGGAGGACGCCGACCGCATCGCCGGCGAGGACGCGGACTTCCACATCCGTGACCTGCACGCGGCCATCGAGCGCGGCGACAACCCGCGCTGGACCCTCAAGGTGCAGGTCATGCCCTACGCCGACGCCGAGGGTTACCGCTTCAACCCGTTCGACCTGACGAAGGTGTGGCCGCACGCGGACTACCCGCTCATCGAGGTCGGCACGATGGAGCTCAACCGCAACCCGGAGAACTACTTCGCGCAGATCGAGCAGGCGACCTTCGCCCCCTCGAACTTCGTCCCCGGCATCGCGGCGAGCCCCGACAAGATGCTCCTCGCGCGCATCTTCAGCTACGCGGACGCGCACCGCTACCGCGTCGGCACGAACCACGCGCAGCTGCCCGTGAACGCTCCGAAGAACGAGGTGCACTCGTACTCGAAGGACGGCGCGATGCGCTTCGACTTCCAGAAGTCCGAGGTCCCGGTCTACGCGCCGAACTCCCTCGGCGGTGCGCACGCCGACCCGGCCGCGACCGACGAGACCCCCGGCTGGGAGTCCGACGGCGCGCTGCAGCGCTCCGCCGCGACCCTCCACCCCGAGGACGACGACTTCGGTCAGGCCGGCACCCTGGTGCGTGAGGTCCTCGACGACGCCGCGCGTGAGCGCCTGGTCGGCAACATCGCCGGGCACGTCTCGAAGGTGACGCGCGACGACCTCCGCGAGCGGGTGTTCGCCTACTGGACGAACGTCGACGCCGACCTCGGCGCGCGCGTGCGCGCGGCGGTCGCGCCGAGCGCGCCCGGTTCGAACGAGGACCCGGAGAAGGTCGCGGTCGAGGCGTAAGCCCCGGTCTCACCAGACGGGAGGCGGGGGGGGGGGGGGGGGCCCCCCCCCCCCCCCCCCCCGCCCGGGCCCCCCCCCCCCCCCGGCGGGGGGGGGGGGGGGGGGGGCGGCCCCCCCCCCCCCCGGCCCGCGGCC
>NZ_JAVDSI010000025.1:0-24489 GCF_031455235.1 Curtobacterium sp. 320
CGCCGGGGGGGGGGCGGGCCGGGCGGCGGGGCCGGCACTCGCGGTTGGCGCCCTCTGGGGGGGCCCGCGGGGGGTGGGGGCCCCCCCCCCCGCCGGGGGGGGGGGGGGGGGCCCCGCGGCCCCCCCGCCTCCCGTCCCTCACACGGAACGTCAGTCGGTCACACCGTCGCCGACACCCGCTCGGTGAGCAGGTGGTTCTGGTCGGTCTGGATGCAGGCCACGCCGCGTCCGTGCACGTCCTGCAGGCGCGGGTCCACCGAACGGCACTGCTGCTGCCGGTCCTCGTCGAGGAGCTGGTACAGCGGGCAGCGGGTGCGGAACCGGCACCCGTCGATCCGTTCCGTGGGGGAGGGGAGGTCGCCGTCGAGCAGGATGCGTCCGCGGGCGGCCTCGGCGAACGGGTCCGGCACCGGGACCGCGGACAGCAGGGCCCTGGTGTAGGGGTGCTGCGGGTCGTCGAACACGCGGTCGCCGTCGCCGTACTCGACGATCCGGCCGAGGTACATGACCGCGACGTCGTCGGCGATGTGCCGGACGACCGAGAGGTCGTGCGCGACGAACAGGTAGGACAGGCCCAGGCGGTGCTTGAGGTCCTCGAGCAGGTTGATGACACCGGCCTGCACGGACACGTCCAGCGCCGACACCGGCTCGTCGAGCACGAGGATCTTCGGTTCGACGATGAGCGCCCGGGCGATGCCGATGCGCTGCCGCTGGCCGCCGGAGAACTCGTGGGGGTACCGGTCGATGTAGCTCGGCTCGAGACCGACGAGCTCGAGCGAGTCCCGCACGCGTCGGCGGATCTCGTCCTTCGGCACGCCCTGCACCGTGAGCGGCTCGCCGATGACGGAGCCGATGTCGAGTCGGGGGTCGATGGAGGCCATCGGGTCCTGGAAGACGACCTGGATGTCGCTCCGGAGCGCACGGCGGTCGGACTTCGACAGCGTGCCGGTGTCGACGCCGTTGACCCTGATGGTGCCCTGCTGCGCGCCGGCGAGCTCGAGGATCTCCATGATCGTCGTGGTCTTGCCGCAGCCGGACTCGCCGACGAGCCCGAGGACCTGTCCGCGCTTCAGCGTGAGCGAGATCCCGTCGACCGCGTGCACCTCGCCGATGCGCCGGCGGAACAGGGCGCCCTTCGTCAGCGGGAAGGTCTTCACGACGTCGTCGAGCTGCAGGACCACGTCGTCGCCGTGGTCGATCTCGGACTCGGGGACGTCCTCGGGGCGCGGGAAGATCTCGGAGCGGGCGAGCGTGCCGGCGGCGATCTCGTCGCGGCGGATGCATGCCGCGGTGTGCTCATCGTCGAAGGCGCCGTTCGTGATGGTCGGCGTCGCACCGGTCAGGACCGGGTTGTCGTCGCTCGGTGCCACCGACGGGGCGATCAGGGCCGGCTCGCCCTCACGGCAGGCGTCGAGGACCGCGGGGCAGCGATCGGCGAACGGGCAGCCGGTCGGCTTCTGGGTGAGCAGCGGCGGGCGGCCGTCGAGCGGGACGAGGCGCTCCGAGCGTGCCGAGGCCATGTTCGGCATCGAGCGGAGCAGACCGATCGTGTACGGCATGACCGGCTCGCGGAAGAGGGGTTCGACCGGTGCCGTCTCGACGATCCGGCCGGCGTACATCACGGCGACCCGGTCCGCGTTGCCCGCGACGACGCCGAGGTCGTGCGTGATGAGGACGACGGCGGCACCGGTCATGTCCTTGGCGGTCTGCAGGACGTCGAGGATCTGTGCCTGGATCGTCACGTCGAGCGCCGTGGTCGGCTCGTCGGCGATGATCAGCTTCGGGTCGTTGGCGATGGCGATCGCGATCATGGCGCGCTGCCGCATGCCGCCGGAGAACTCGTGCGGGAAGGCGTCGAGCCGCCGCGAGGGGTTCGGGATGCCGACGACGCGGAGGAGTTCCTCGGCACGGGCCCGGGCGGCGTGCGCGGTGAGGTTCCGGTCGTGCAGCCGCAGCCCCTCGACGATCTGCTGGCCGATCGTGTACACGGGCGTCAGGGCGGAGAGCGGGTCCTGGAAGACCATCGCGATGTCGCCGCCACGGAGCTTCGACATCTCGCGGTCGTTCAGGCCGAGCAGCTCGCGGCCGTCGAACCGGATGCTGCCCTCGACCTTGGCCGACGACGGCAGCAGACCCATCACGGCCATCGAGGACACCGACTTGCCCGATCCGGACTCGCCGACGATGCCGAGGAACTCGCCCTGGTTGACGGAGTAGTCCACGCCGCGCACGGCGTACACGGGCTTGGAGCCCGGGTTGAACGTGACGGCGAGGTCGGAGACGGTGAGCAGCGGCTCAGTCACGGTTGGCTCCCGAGGTGGGGTCGATGGCGTCGCGCAGGGCGTCGCCGAGCAGGCTGGTGGAGAGGACCGTGGCGACGAGCGTCGCAGCCGGCAGGACGAACAGCCACGGCCGGGTGACCGCGGACTGGCTGCCGGCGGCGAGCAGGGTGCCGAGCGACACGTCCGGCACCTGGATGCCGAAGCCGAAGAAGCTCAGGGCGCTCTCGGAGAGGATCATCGCGCCGACGCCGAGCGTGGCGTCGATGATGAGCAGCGAGGCCACGTTCGGCAGGATGTGCCGCCGGATGATCGTGAACGACGGGACGCCCATGAACCGTGCGGCCTTGACGTAGTCGCGCTCCCGGAGGGACATCGTCTGTCCGCGGATCACGCGGGCCATGATCATCCACCCGAAGATCGCCAGGCCGACGATGAGCGCGAGCCAGCTGAGGTTCTTGAACAGCGGGCTGAGGAGCACGAGCGCGTAGAACGACGGGATGACCAGGAGCAGGTCGATGCCCCACACGAGCGCCCGGTCGACGAACCCGCCGAAGTACCCGGCGATCGCACCGACGATGCCCGCGATGAGGGTCGCGGCGGGACCGGCGATGAGCCCGATGAGCAGGGACTTCTGCAGGCCCACCAGGGTCTGCGCGTAGATGTCCTGGCCGATGTCGTTCGTGCCGAACCAGTGCGAGGCGCTCGGCGGCATGCCGAAGGCGAGCCCGTCGGAGTCGACGGCGTTCCAGTGGTACAGGTACGGACCGACGAAGGCCCAGAGCAGGATGAGGAGGAGTGCACCGCCACCGATGCGGGCACGCCAGGTGCCGAGCACCTTGCGCCAGAGCGGGGTGCGGCCACCCTTCACCTCGACGACGTGCGCCGGCTGCCCGGCGTTGCCGTCACCGGGGTCGCCGGCGGTGGTCGTGGTCGTGGGGTCGAGAACAGACACGGGTCACACCCTCACTCGCGGGTCGAGCGCGGCGTAGAGCAGGTCCGCGAGGGTGCCTGCGATGAGCACGAGGATCGCCGTGAAGAGGATCGTGCCCGCTGCCGCGTTGATGTCGTTGTTGCTGATGCTCTGGACGAAGTACTCGCCCATGCCGTGCCAGCTGAAGACCAGTTCGGTGATGCTCGCACCGGTCAGGATGAGGCCGAACGAGTACGCGAAGAACGTCGACATCGGGATGAGGGCGACACGGACACCGTGCCGCATGATGGCCGATCCACGCGTCCGGCCCTTCGAGCGCGCCGTTCGGATGAAGTCGTTTGACAGCACGTCGAGCATCGCGGAGCGCTGGTAGCGCGAGTACGAGGCGACGGCGCCGACCGTCAGCGAGATCGTCGGTAAGAGCAGGTGCACCAGCCGGTCGCCGAGCACCGGGAAGAACCCGGTCACCCCCGGGGTGTACTCACCGGTGAACGAGATCAGCTGCGTCCCGACCGCCCCGTTGAGGGTCGTCGCGAGGATCATCAGCACCACCGCGATGACAAAGGGGGGCGTCGCGAGCACCGCGAACGACAGGTAGGTCGACACCTGGTCGGACGTCTTGTACTGCTTGACGGCGTTCCAGACACCGAGCAGGACGCCGAGGATCGCACCGAGCAGGGTGCCGATCACCAGGAGCCGCAGGCTCGTGCCGGAGCGGGCGACGATGTCGGCCGTCACCTCGGTGCCGCGGGCGCTGATGCCGAGCGAGCCGTGCGTGACCAGGTTCACCCACCAGTTCCACGTGCGGACCAGGAGCGGGGTGTTCGGGTCGGCGCCGAGCTTCTGGAGCGCGGCGTCGATCGAACTCTGCGGGACCGGCGGGTTCTTGCCGAGGTACCGGGACGTCGGGTTGAGCGTCGCGCTGGCGAGGATGTAGCCGAGCGTCGTCGCGACGATCGTCAGGATCACGTAGTTGACGATCCGCTTCGCGAGGAAAGCAAGCATGTACTGGGACCTCAGTGGGGTGCGGCCGTCCGTCCGGACGGCGTTGTTCGGTGGCGACAGGCTAGCCGCTTCCGAGCCGGGGTGGGTGATCCCTGTTGACGCTATGCAACATTCGTTACGAGCATGTTTCGATTCGGTACAGCAGCCCTTGTGCGACCTTCGGATGTGACTAGGGTTCTCAACCAACAGGCGTGGCGGCGGGGGCCGTCGCGTCCCGGCGCTCCGGCGCGAACCACAACGAAAGGGAATCCTCGCCATGCGAATGAGGATCAAGACGACGGCCGTGCTCGCCACAGCAGCCGCCGCGGCACTCGTGCTCGCGGGCTGCTCCGGCGGCGGATCCGCCGGACAGAGCAGCTCGGCCGTCGCCACGTCGTCGCTGAAGTCGACGGGTTGGACGGTCGCCCACCGCGACACGATCAAGGACGGCGGCTCGCTCACCCTGCCGATCGACTCCGCACCGGCGAACTGGCAGCTGTCGAACCTCGACTCCGGGACGGTCGACGACAACACGATCGCGGGCACCTACCTGCCCGGGTTCATCCAGTTCAAGGCCAACGGCGAGTGGGAGGCGAACAAGGACTACGTCGACTCGATCGAGCTGACGAAGGACTCGCCCCAGACCGTCGAGATCAAGATCAACCCCAAGGCGGTCTGGTCCGACGGCACCCCGATCACCGAGAAGGACGTCGAGGCGAACTGGAAGGCGCTGAACGGCACGAACAAGGCCTTCGCCCCGCTCGCCACCAACGTCTGGGAAGACGTCGACTCCGTCACGCAGGGTTCGGACGAGCGCGACGTCATCGTGACGTTCTCGAAGACGAACGCCGACTGGCCGAGCGTCTTCACCGCGATCTACCCCTACTGGGCCGTGGACACCCCCGACCACTTCAACAACTCGTGGGCGAAGGGTCCGTTCGCCGCGGACGGCAAGACGTACGTCTCCGCCGGCCCGTACATCCTCAAGACCTTCGACGCCAACGGCGGCGTCGTGACCTTCGAGAAGAACTCGAAGTGGTGGGGTGACGCGCCGAAGCTCGACACGATCGTCTTCAAGACCGTGTCCCGCGACGGTGTCGCGCAGGCCTACGCGAACAAGGAGTTCGACGCCTTCAACCTGAACGGCAGCGCGGACAACTTCAAGACCGCGAACAGCCGCTCGGACTCGAAGATCGAGCGCTCGCTCGGCACGACCCAGCGTCAGATCACCCTGAACGGCACGTCGGACGTCTTCAAGGACCAGGAGGTCCGCCAGGCGTTCGCCCAGGCGATCAACCGTCAGGTGGTCGCGCAGGCGATCCTCTCGCCGGTGAAGAGCCCGGTGCAGGTCCTCAACAACCTCGTCTACCTGCCCGGCCAGAAGGGCTACCAGGACAACGTCTCCTCGGTCTACGGCTACAGCACCGACAAGGCGAAGAAGAAGCTCGAGGACGCCGGCTACACGATCGGCTCGGACGGCTACGCGACCAAGGGCGGCAAGACGCTCGACGTCCGCTTCGTCATCCCGTCGGACAACCAGAACTCGGCGAACGTCGCGCAGCTCGTGCAGCAGCAGACGAAGCTCGCCGGCTTCAAGGTGACCATCGACACCGTCCCGACCGACGACTTCTTCACGAAGTACGTCACCACCGACGGCCGTGACTTCGACGCCACGTACTTCGCCTGGCAGGGCACGCCGTTCCCGGTGTCGTCGCTGAAGTCGATCTACTACCCGGCCGACGCGGGGCAGAACTACACGGGCGTGACCGACGACTCGCTCGGTGCCGCCTGGGACAAGGCGAACGCCGAACTCGACGCCGACAAGCGCATCGAGGACGCGGACGCGATCGACAAGAAGATCGTGAAGGTCGCGGGCACGATCCCGCTGTTCCCGGAGCCCTACGCCTGGGGTGTGCGCAAGGACCTCGTGAACTACGGTCCGGCGCAGTTCCAGCAGTCCTCGGTGAAGTGGCAGGACGTGGGCTACAAGAAGTAGTCCGCAGCACTCCACCTGGAAACGACATCCCCGACGTCGCACGACGTCGGGGATGTCGTTCTTCGTCGCAGGGATCGCGGCGGTCAGAGCTGCGCGGCCGCCAGGGTCGCGACGAACGCGAGGACCACGATCGCGAGGATCGTCCACCCGTGCACACGGTGCGTGATCGGCGCAGCCGTCACGGTCGCCGGAGGCGGGCCGTCCTGCGCGGGCGGCTCGGGCACGAACGCCCGTATGCGCTCGGCCGCAGCGTCGACGTCGAGGCGATCCGCGCCTCCTGGACGACCGTCGACCACGGCGGCGAGCCGGGCCGACCTGCGGGTGGCGAGCCACGTGCGGCGGACGCCCTCGCTCGTGACGATCTCGATGCCGTACTTAATGCGGACCTCGGTGACGCGGCGCCAGGTGTAGGTGCTGGTGCGGCGGACGTCGACGATGCGGAGGTGCTCGTCGGTGAGCTCGAAGCGCGGGCGCCAGAGGACCGCCCACGCGATGAAGGCGATGCAGATGCTCGGGACCGGGGCGAGCCAGGCGGTGCCGCCGCTCAGGAGGGCGAGGGGGACGAGCGCGGCGGCCGCGACCCACAGGACGACGGCGAGCAGACGCATGCCGGGGGCGAGGATCGTGGTCACGCCGAAGAGGTTACGAGATGCCTCCCCGGGAACGCCCGGGGAGCGGGTGTGACACACCAGCGCGTATCTCCGGACGACCCGATTCCCCGGGGAGGCAGATCCTGTGTGGACCTCTCGTGGCGTCAATCGTCCTCGGCCCCCGTTCGGGTGTCAATACCCCAGACCGTCGCATTTTCGGGGGACCGACACGCCGTGTCACGCCACGAGGAGCTCGATCTGCGCCCGGATCGCGTCCGCCTTGGGGAACCGGAGCCCGACGAGCCCCACGTGCCGCCAGCGGACCACGCCGTCCGGCCCGATCACGAACACGGACCGTCGGAGCCCGATCCCCGGCGCCTGCACGCCGTACGCGCGGATGACGTCCCCGGCGGTGTCGCTCAGCAGGGGGAAGGTGAGCGAGGACCCGCGGGCGAACGCCTCGTGCGAGTCGAGCGCCTGCGGGCTGACGCCCCACACCACGGCGCCGAGGTCGCCGAAGTCGTCGAGCTCCTCTTGGTAGCTGCAGAGCTGTGCCGTGCAGACCGGGGTGGCGTCGCCCGGGTAGAAGGCGAGCACGAGCGTCCGGCCGATCTCGGCCGACAGGGCGTACTCGTCGTCGGTGCGGGTGCCGTCGCGCACGATCATGCCGGGCAGGGTGAATCCGGGTGCGGGATCGCCGACCTCGGGGATGCTCATGCGGCCACGGTAGGTGCGGGACCAGGGTCCGGTGCGGCGCCGCGCTGTGGGTTCGCTGTGGGTCCGCCGGGCCGGGGTCGGACGGGTCCGCCGCATCGCCGACGCCCGAACGGGGGATGCCGCGCGGCCGGGGCGGCGGGCGCCCCGGGGCAGGTCGCCGGCCGTGCCGCGGCGACCAGCGTCAGCGGAAGAGCTGCGGGAACGCGTGCGCGACCCACGGGTACCCGACGAACACCGCGGCGTCGAGCAGGCAGTGCGTGATGACGAGGGGGAGGAGCCGGCCCCACCTCGTGTAGATCCAGCCGAACACGATGCCCATCACGGCGTTCCCGACGAACGCGCCGAACCCCTGGTAGAGGTGGTAGCTCCCGCGCAGGACCGCGGTGGACAGGATGACCTGCCAGCGCCCCCACCTGAGGCCGCCCAGCCGTTCGTAGAGGTACCCGACGACGATCACCTCCTCCTGCAGCCCGGAGCGGATCGCCGAGAGCAGCAGCACGGGGATCGTCCACCAGTACGAGTCGAGCGCCGCCGGGTTCACGTTCACGGTGAACCCGAGTGCCCGCCCGGTGAAGTACAGCGCGAGCCCGGGGATCCCGATGCCGAGGGCGATGAGCGCCGCGCCGCCGAGGTCGGGCCGCACGCGGAACCGGTCGATGCCGAGACGACCGAGGTGCGGGCGGGTGGTGCTCCAGAGCAGGAAGCAGACGAGCGCGACCGGCGCGAGGTCGACCGCGATGCCCACGAGCTGCCGGGCGAGGTCGACGTACTGCACGGTCGTGGTCGAGGTGTTGAGCGCCGTGGACTGCTGCCCGAGCGGCGTCGTCTGCGACAGGTCGTCGATGATCTGCAGCACCGAGTACAGCGCGCTGCCGCCGAGCGAGAGCATCAGCACGATCGTGATCTCGATCCACGTTCGCCGACGGCTCATCGGGGGTACTCCTCTCGGTTGCGAACTACCGGTAGACTGGCGTGTCGGGCGTTCTGCCCACCTCCGGGCAGTGCCACCGCGGCGCGAGCGCCACAGTCGGCCGCCCGATCTTCTTCCGAACACCAAAGGATGTCCTGTATGGCGCTCGCCACCCGGTCCGACCTGCGCAACGTCGCCATCGTGGCACACGTCGACCACGGCAAGACCACCCTCGTCGACGCGATGCTCACGCAGACCAACTCGTTCGACGCCCACTTCGAGGGCGAAGACCGCATGATGGACTCGAACGACCTCGAGCGCGAGAAGGGCATCACGATCCTCGCGAAGAACACGTCGGTGCTCTACAACGGCAAGCACGCGACCGAGTTCGGCGCGGACGGCCCCATCACGATCAACGTCATCGACACCCCGGGTCACGCCGACTTCGGTGGTGAGGTCGAGCGCGGCCTCTCCATGGTCGACGGCGTCGTGCTCCTCGTCGACGCGTCAGAGGGTCCGCTGCCCCAGACCCGCTTCGTGCTCCGCAAGGCGCTCGCCGCGAAGCTCCCGGTGATCCTGCTCGTCAACAAGACGGACCGCCCGGACTCCCGCATCGACGAGGTCGTGTCCGAATCGCAGGACCTCCTGCTCGGGCTCGCCTCCGACCTGTCGGACGAGGTCGACGACCTCGACCTCGACGCGATCCTCGACGTCCCCGTGGTCTACGCCTCGGGTCGTGCGGGTGCCGCCAGCCGCAACAAGCCGGCCGACGGCTCACTGCCGGACAACGACGACCTCGAGCCCCTCTTCGAGGCGATCCTCCAGCACGTCCCCGCCCCGAAGTACGACGACGAGCACCCGCTGCAGGCGCACGTCACGAACCTCGACGCGTCGCCGTTCCTCGGTCGCCTCGCGCTCCTGCGCATCTTCCACGGCACCATGAAGAAGGGCCAGACGGTCGCGTGGGTCAAGCACGACGGCAGCGTCGTCAACGCCCGCATCACCGAGCTGCTCGTCACCAAGGCGCTCGAGCGCTACCCGGCCGAGTCGGCGGGCCCCGGTGACATCGTCGCCGTCGCCGGCTTCGACACGATCACCATCGGTGAGACCCTGACCGACCCCGAGGACGTCCGTCCGCTGCCGACCATCACGGTCGACGACCCGGCGATCTCGATGACGATCGGCACGAACACCAGCCCGCTCGTCGGCAAGGTCAAGGGCCACAAGCTCACCGCCCGCATGGTCAAGGAGCGCCTCGACCGCGAGCTCATCGGCAACGTCTCGCTCAAGGTCCTCGACATCGGTCGCCCCGACGCGTGGGAGGTCCAGGGCCGCGGCGAGCTCGCGCTGGCCATCCTCGTCGAGCAGATGCGTCGTGAGGGCTTCGAGCTCACGGTCGGCAAGCCGCAGGTCGTCACCAAGCGTGACGAGAACGGCAAGCTCCAGGAGCCCTACGAGCACATGACGATCGACACGCCGGAGGAGTACCTCGGCGCGATCACGCAGCTCATGGCCGCTCGCAAGGGCCGCATGGAGAACATGACGAACCACGGCACCGGCTGGGTGCGCATGGAGTTCATCGTCCCGTCGCGCGGCCTGATCGGCTTCCGCACGTCGTTCCTCACCGAGACCCGCGGCACCGGCATCGCCAACGCGATCTCGCACGGTTACGACGAGTGGGCCGGCCCGATCCAGACCCGCATCAACGGCTCGATCGTGTCCGACCGCTCGGGTGTCGTCACGCCGTTCGCCATCACGAACCTCCAGGAGCGGATGACGTTCTTCGTCAACCCCACCGAAGAGGTCTACGAGGGCATGGTCATCGGCGAGAACTCGCGCGCCGACGACATGGACGTCAACATCACGAAGGAGAAGAAGCTCACGAACATGCGTTCGGCGAACGCTGACACCTTCGAGTCGATGACGCCGTCGCGCCAGCTGTCGCTCGAGGAGTGCCTCGAGTTCGCGCGTGAGGACGAGTGCGTCGAGGTCACCCCCGACGCCGTGCGCATCCGCAAGGTCGAGCTCGACGCGCAGGCCCGCCAGCGTGCGTACGCCCGCCTGAAGCGTCAGGACGCGTAAGCAGTCATCCAGGAGGCACGGCCTGCCTCCGACGGCCCGGTCACCTCGTTCGAGGTGGCCGGGCCGTCGTCGGATGTACCGTGGTGCGCGTGACTCTCGACCTCCTCTCGCTGTACCAGGACCTCCACGCCCACCCCGAGCTCGGCTTCCAGGAGCACCGCACGGCGGGCATCGTCGCCGACCGGCTCGCGGAGATCGGCGGGATCGAGGTCGCCACGGGCGTCGGCGGCACCGGTGTCGTGGGCGTCCTGTCGAACGGCGAGGGGCCCGTCGTCTGGCTCCGCGCCGACATGGACGGGCTGCCGGTCCAAGAGCGCACCGGCCTGCCCTACGCCAGCGAGCACCACGGCACCGACGAGGACGGCAACGACGTCCCGACGATGCACGCCTGCGGCCACGACATCCACGTGACGTGGCTGCTCGGGACCCTCGAGCGCCTCGCCGCAACCACGGGCGACTGGCACGGCACGGTCGTCGGCGTCTTCCAGCCGGCGGAAGAGGTCATCTCCGGTGCCCGCGCCATGGTCGAGGACGGGCTCGTCGAGCGCTTCCCGACGCCCGACGTCGTCCTCGGACAGCACTCCGCGCCGGCGCCGGTCGGCATCGTCGCGGTCGGCAGCGGCCCCGTGATGGCGTCGAGCGACCGGCTGACGGTCACGTTCAACGGCCGCGGCGCGCACGGTTCCGCCCCGCAGGCCTCGCTCGACCCGATCGTCACCGCCGCGTCGGCCGTCGTGCGCCTGCAGACCGTGGTCTCGCGCGAGGTCTCGCCGAGCGACGCCGGGGTCGTCACCGTCGGGAGCTTCCACGCCGGCACCCGCGCGAACATCATCCCCGACCAGGCCGTCATCGAGATCTCGACGCGGGCCCGCAACGAGGAGACCCGCGAGCGGATCATCGCCTCGATCGAGCGCATCGTCCGCGCCGAGAGCGAGGCCGGTGGGCTCCCCGAGCCGACGATCGTGCGGTCGCCGGGTGCGGAGGTCACCGTGAACGACGCCGAGGCCGCCCAGACCGTGCTCGACGCGATCCGCGCCGAGGTCCCCGGAGCCCGCGACCTCGAGATCGGCCTGGCGATGGCGTCCGAGGACGTCGGCCAGCTCGCCACCGCGGCGGGGGCGCCGCTCGTGTACTGGTTCACCGGCATCACCGACCCGGAGCTGTTCCGTCGCGGCGAGGACATCCCGAGCAACCACTCGCCCTTCTACGCGCCGCAGGCCGAGACGGCGATCCCGGTGGGCGTCGACGCCCTCGTGGCGGCGACGCGCGCTTACGTCGCCTGACGCGGGCGGTCCCGCAGGACCGAGCCAGGAGGCGCGGTGCGACCCCGCCACGCACGTGACGTTCCCAGGGGACTCACGCCGCGCCTCCCGTCTCGCCCCCTAGGGTGCTGGGCATGCGCACCCCGACCCGCACCCTGATCGCCGCCGTCGCAGCCGGCATCGCCCTCGCCGGACTGGCCGGCTGCTCGTCCGACGCCGTGAAGCAGGCCACCGACCTCGGCTCGTCGGTCGCGTCGAGCGTCGCCGAGGGCGTGCAGGGCATCGACGGCAAGGCCGTCCAGGACGGCATGGCCTCGGTCGCCGGCGGCATCGACGGCGCACTCGACACCGCGCTCAAGGGCGCGAACGTGACCTCGGACGGCAAGGTCCCCGACGGCTTCCCGACGAAGGACGTCCCGCTCGTCGACGGCACGGTGCTCGGCGGCGGGAGCGGCCCGAACGGATCCGGGTGGGTGGCACAGGTCCGTGCCGCTTCGGTCGACGACTTCCAGGCCGCCGCGCAGCAGCTCACCGACGCCGGGTTCACCGAGTCGGCGAAGCGCGCGGACTCGTCCAGCGCCTTCGGGATGTTCCGGAGCGACGGCTACCGCGTGGTCCTGACCTTCTCCGACGGCAGCGACGGCGTGACCGCGACCTACATCGTGACGCCCCGCTAGCCACCGCTGGGTACGCTTGGACCCGATGTCGAAGGCCCCCGCAACGCGCCCCGAGCGCGTCCTGTTCGTGCACGCCCACCCCGACGACGAGACGCTCTCGTCGGGCGGGACGATCGCCACCCTGCTCGAGCTCGGCGCCGAGGTGACCGTGCTCACCGCCACCCGTGGCGAGCGCGGCGAGATGCTGACGCCGGAGCTCGCGCCGCTCTTCGGCGACGGTCCGCGGGTCGCCGCGCACCGCGAGACCGAGATCGCCGCCGCCCTCGCCGCACTCGGCGGGCCGGCGCACCTCTGGCTCGGCGGGCCGGGTGCGCGTCCGACCGACCTGCCCGAGCGCCGCTACACCGACTCCGGCATGCAGTGGGGCCCCGACGGACGCGCCGTCGCCGCCGGGGACGCCCCTTCGGACTCGCTCACCGCGGCGGACCTCGGCGAGGTCGTCGACGACATCCGCGCCGCGATCCGGTCCACCGGCGCGGACGCGGTGGTGAGCTACGCCGACGACGGCGGCTACGGCCACCCCGACCACGTGCGGGTCCACCACGCCGCGCGGTACGCCGCCCGTGCCGAGGAACTCCCGTTCTCGATGATCGTGGACCCCGACTCCGGCCAGGCTGACCTGACCGTCGACGTCGTGCCGGTGCTGGCGAAGGTCCGGGCGGCCGTCGAGCAGTACCGGTCCCAGGTGACGATCGACCCGGTCGATCCCCGTGACCCGACCGCGCTGTCGTGGGTCATGCCGCACGGCGCCCGGCACCAGGTGCCCGCGGTCGAGGCGTTCCGTCACGACGCCGACCGGGTCCCGCCGGCGCCGCAGACGTTCGGCGAGTTCTCGCGGCAGGGGAAGGTCACCGCAGTCGTGGTCGCCCTCGTGCTCGGACTCGTCGCCGGCGGACTCGGCACGGTCACGCACCAGCAGACCCTCGGGGCGTTCCCGGTCGGCATCGTGCTCACCTCGCTGATCGTGATCGGGCTCACGGTCGGCATCCGGCTGCTGTACCGGTCGCGGGCGATGGTCGCGGCGGTCGGCATCGGGATCATCGCCGCGACGCAGGTGCTGTCGTCGGTGGGTGGGCAGAGCTCCCCGCTCGTGCTCGCCAACGCCGCGGGCTACGTGTGGACGTTCGGGCCGGCGGCCGTCACGGCGCTCGTGCTCGCGTGGCCCGACCTGTCCGGCATCCGGGCGTCGGCCGCCGCGCGGTCGGGGACGGCCGACCGGGCCTGACGGTCCGTCCGCCGGGCGGTCAGATGCGGCCGGGTCGCGCGGGTAGACTCGATCTGCTCAGTCCGAAGGGAGCACCCCAACCGTGACGTACGTGATCGCCCAGCCCTGTGTCGACGTCAAGGACCGCGCCTGCATCGACGAATGCCCGGTCGACTGCATCTACGAGGGTGACCGGTCGCTGTACATCCACCCCGACGAGTGCGTCGACTGCGGTGCGTGCGAGCCGGTGTGCCCGGTCGAGGCGATCTACTACGAGGACGACCTCCCGGACGAGTGGGCCGACTACTACAAGGCCAACGTCGAGTTCTTCGAAGAGGTCGGTTCCCCCGGCGGTGCCGCGAAGGTCGGTGTGATCCACAAGGACCACCCGGTCGTCATGGCCGAACCGCCCCGCGGCTGAACCGGATCCGACCCGTGGCGCTCGACCTCCCCGATTTCCCCTGGGACCAGCTCGTCCCGTTCAAGCAGCAGGCCGCGGCGGTCGAGGGCGGCATCGTCGACCTCAGCGTCGGCTCGCCCGTCGACCCGACGCCCGCCGTCGTCCGCACGGCGCTGGCCGAGGCGACCGACGCGCACGCCTACCCGCAGGTCGCCGGCACCCCGGCCCTGCGCGAGGCGATCGCGGACTGGTACGGCCGGCGCCAGGGCGTGACCCTCACGCCGGACCAGGTGCTCCCGACCATCGGGTCGAAGGAATTCATCGCCGGGCTCGCGCTCTGGCTCGGCATCGGCCGCGGCGACACCGTGGTGTTCCCGGCCGCGGCGTACCCGACGTACGAGCTCGGTGCGGCCCTGGTCGGCGCGGACGCCCTCGCGTCGGACGACCCGACCGCCTGGCCGTCCACCACGAAGCTCGTGTGGCTGAACTCCCCGGGCAACCCCGACGGCCGCGTCCTGTCGATCGACGAGCTGCGCGCCGCGGTCGAGCGGGCGCGGGAGCTCGGCGCCATCATCGTCGGCGACGAGTGCTACGCCGAACTCGGGTGGGAACCGCCGTACGACACCGCACCGACCCCGACGATCCTCGACCCCCGGGTCGTTGGTGACTCGGTGGACGGGGTGCTCAGCGTCTACTCGCTCTCGAAGCAGTCGAACCTCGCCGGCTACCGGGCGGCCTTCGTCGCCGGTGACGCTCAGGTCCTCGCCGAGGTGCTCGCGGTCCGCAAGCACACGGGCATGATGCCGCCACTCCCGGTGCAGGAAGCGATGATCGTCGCCCTCGCCGACGAGTCCCACGTGCAGGCGCAGAAGGCGCTGTACCGCGCCCGACGGAACATGCTCCGACGGGCACTCGAAGGCGCCGGCTTCCGGGTCGACCACAGCGAGGCGGGCCTGTACCTCTGGGCCACCCGCGGCGAACCGGCGCTCGACACCGTCGCCTGGCTGGCCGAGCGCGGGATCCTCGTCGCTCCGGGGACCTTCTACGGCGCAGCGGGTGCAGAGCACGTGCGTGTGGCGCTCACGGCGACCGACGAGCGCATCGCCGCAGCCGCGCAGCGACTGGCGAGCGGGCGGCGCCTGGCATCCGCCTGACCCTTTCGCGCTCGGCGCAATCCGTGGTTCCCACCAAGTCCTGAGGCTCGATGTGTGCACGACCGACAGTGGGCGCGATTAGGCTGTCACCGTGACTGACACTGCCAATGACGCTCAGAAGACGGCCACACCGCCCACTACGCCCGTCCCCGTGAGTCCCGCCGCCGAGCAGACCGCGGCGACCGCGACGCTGACGTACCCGGGCGGCACGGCGGAGTTCCCGATCCTGCCGAGCGTCGACGGTGCGTCCACCATCGACATCTCGACGTTCAAGAAGCAGACCGGGATGAACACGCTCGACTACGGGTTCGTGAACACCGGGTCGACGAAGAGCGCCATCACCTACATCGACGGCGACCAGGGCATCCTGCGGTACCGCGGCTACCCGATCGACCAGGTCGCGTCGAACCTGACCTTCCTCGAGGTCGCCTGGCTCCTCATCTACGGCGAACTGCCGACGCCCGCCGAGCTCGAGTCGTTCGACGCCCGGATCCGCCGCCACACGCTGCTGCACGAGGACCTCCGTCGTCTGTTCGACGCCCTGCCGCACTCGGCGCACCCGATGTCCGTCCTCTCCAGCGCCGTCAGCGCCCTGTCGACCTACTACGAGGACGACATGGACGTCGACGACCCCGAGAAGGTCGAGCTCCAGACCGTCCGGCTCCTCGCGAAGCTGCCGGTGATCGCCGCGTACGCGCACAAGAAGTCCATCGGGCAGGCGTTCCTCTACCCGGACAACTCGCTGTCCTTCGTCGACAACTTCCTGCGCCTGAACTTCGGCACGATGGCTGAGACCTACCAGCCGAACCCGGTGCTGTCGAAGGCGCTAGAGCGGCTCCTGATCCTGCACGAGGACCACGAGCAGAACGCCTCCACCGCCACGGTCCGGATGGTCGGGTCGACGAAGGCGAACATGTTCGCCTCGATCTCCGCCGGCATCAATGCGCTGTACGGTCCGCTGCACGGCGGCGCGAACGAGGCCGTGCTCGAGATGCTCCAGCAGATCAAGGACTCGGGCGAGCCGGTGACGCGCTTCGTCGAGCGGGTGAAGAACAAGGAGCGCGGCGTGAAGCTCATGGGCTTCGGGCACCGCGTCTACAAGAACTACGACCCGCGGGCGAAGCTCGTGAAGGAGTCCGCGCACGAGGTGCTCGAGGCGCTGGGCGTGCAGGACGACCTGCTCGACATCGCCATGGAGCTCGAGGGCATCGCGCTCGAGGACGAGTACTTCGTCAGTCGGAAGCTCTACCCGAACGTCGACTTCTACACGGGCATCATCTACAAGGCGATGGGCTTCCCGCCGCGGATGTTCACGGTCCTGTTCGCCATCGGGCGTCTGCCCGGGTGGATCGCGCAGTGGCGCGAGCTGAACAACGACCCGCTGAACAAGATCGGGCGCCCGCAGCAGCTCTACGTCGGGCACCCGGAGCGCGACCTGCCCGCACGCTGACGCGCCGCGCAGCCACGCGCGGGCGCGGCGGTGGACGGTACGGATCGACGGACGGGAGGCACGGTGCGGGCTGGCACCGCGCCTCCCGTCCGTCGCACGGCCGGCTCTGCCGCGTGCCCGCCCGCGCCGTTCAGGCGCCGGACGAGCGCGCCGCCCAGGCGGTCACGAGGTCGAGCGCCCGGTCCGAGTCGGGCGACCCCGGCCGGTTGAGGAAGGCGTGCCGCGCTGCCGGGAGCACGTGCCGGTCGACCGCCACCCCGGCGCTGCGCAGCTCGTCGGCGAACCGGTCGCCCGAGGCCCGCATCGTGTCGTGCTCGGCGTCCACCATGAGCGTGCGGGGGAAGCCGGAGAGGTCCTCGCCGCCGGGGAACGCGGTGGCGGTGTCGCCCGCGCGGCCGAGGTGGTTCCAGTTCGCCCGGTCGAGCAGTGCCGGGTGGTGCGTGAGCCGCCGGTGCCCGCGGACCGATCGGAGGACTGCCGCATCGCGCGGGGTGCGGGCGTGGAAGAACCCGTACGCGAGGACGAGTCCGTCCGGCCGTGCGGCGTCCGGCAGCGTCCGGGTCACGGCTGCTGCGAGGCACGCGCCGGCACTCGCCCCGCCGAGGAGGACCGGACCGTCGGTCTCGCCGCGGACGACCTCGAGCACGGCGCGGACCTCGTCGTTCGGCACCGGGTGACGGCGTCGCCCCCGGGGTCCTCGGCGTCCGACGACGGGCAACCCGGGCAGGGGAGCGAGGCGGTACCCGACCGTGACGACGTCGAGCCCACGGTCGGCGAGGGTGCCGGCGACGACGTGCGCTTCCGGCAGGTCGAGGCTGCCGCGGAAGAACCCACCCCCGTGCAACCACACGACCGTCGTGGCCGACGTCGTGCCCGGCCGCGCTGCGTACCGGCGGACCGGCACCGGGCCGTGCGGTCCGTCGACCGTTCCGCCCACGGACGGACCGCCTACGCGTGCAGCGCGGTGTTGAGCTGGATGCCCTGCCCCTGGCGCTGCAGTGCCTCCACCGCGCCGGAGACCGAGTTGCGGCGGAACAGGATGTTGGGCGTCCCGGAGAGCTCGGCGGCCTTGACCGTCTTCGGGGTGCCGTCCGGGTTCGGGGCCGCGCCGACGAGGACGACCTTCGTGCCGGCCGTCACGTACAGCCCGGCCTCGACCACCGAGTCGTCGCCGAGCGAGATGCCGAGACCGGCGTTCGCACCGAGCAACGCGCGCTCCCCGAGGGAGACGCGGTGGGTGCCGCCGCCGGACAGCGTGCCCATGATGGAGGCGCCGCCGCCGATGTCCGTGCCGTTCCCGACGACGACGCCCTGCGAGACACGGCCCTCGATCATCGCGTCGCCGAGGGTGCCGGCGTTGAAGTTCACGAAGCCCTCGTGCATCACCGTCGTGCCGGGAGCGAGGTGGGCGCCGAGCCGGACCCGGTTCGCGTCGGCGATGCGCACGCGGTCCGGCACGACGTAGTCGACCAGCCGGGGGAACTTGTCGATCGCGTGCACGGCGATCCCGGCGCGCTGCAGGCCGGGGCGGAGGCGGGTCAGGTCGTCGGGGTGCACCGGGCCCGCGTTCGTCCACGCGACGATCGGCAGGTGCGCGAAGACACCGTCGAGGTTGACCTCGTTCGGCGCCACGTGCAGGTGGCTGAGGAGGTGCAGGCGGAGGTACGCGTCCGGCGTGCTCACGGGTGCGGCGTCGATCGTGACCTCGGTCGTGACCGCCTCGATCGTGACACCGCGGCGCGGGTCGTCGCCGACGTGTGCGCGCAGGTCGGCGGGGAACACGGCGTCGGCGGGCAGCGCGCCGACGAACGTCTCCGGGTACCAGGTGTCGAGCGTCGTGCCGTCGGCGGCGATCGTCGCGAGGCCGTGGCCCCAGGCGTGGGTCGGGCGGGCGGTGGCAGCGGTCGTGTCGGTCACCGGACCAGGGTACCCAGCGAGGGGAGGGGCCACCCGTCCGTCCGGACGGCTCCGCCGGGCTGCAAGGGTCGGCCGGTAGGCTTCCCGCATGCCGGAGCCGCTCGACCTCACCGCCTCGTCCATCGACATCACCCGTGCCATCTGCGACATCGAGTCGGTGTCCGGTGACGAAGGGCCGCTCGCCGACGCGATCGAGGCCGCCCTGACGCCGCTGCCCCACCTCGAGGTGATCCGCGACGGCGACGCGATCGTGGCACGGACGAACCTCGGTCGTGACCGCCGCGTGGTCATCGCGGGGCACATCGACACCGTGCCGCTCAACGGCAACCTGCCGACCGAGTTCCGGACGGCCGAGGACGGCACCGAGATCCTCTGGGGCCGCGGCACCGTGGACATGAAGGCCGGTTGCGCAGTCCAGCTCAAGCTCGCGTACGACCTCGCCGAGCCGAACGTCGACGTCACCTGGGTCTTCTACGACCACGAAGAGGTGAGCGACGCGCTGAACGGCCTCGGACGCCTGGCACGGACGAGTCCCGAGCTCCTCGCGGGCGACTTCGCGATCCTCGGCGAGCCCTCCGGTGCGCAGATCGAGGGTGGGTGCAACGGCAACCTCCGGGCCGAGGTCCGCGCCTCCGGCAAGCGCTCGCACAGCGCCCGGAGCTGGATCGGCGACAACGCGATCCACAAGGCCGCGCCGATCCTGGCCACGCTCGCCGCCTACGAGCCGCGCACGGTCACGGTCGACGGACTCGACTACCGCGAAGGCCTCAACGCCGTCGGCATCACGGGCGGCATCGCCGGCAACGTCATCCCCGACGAGGTCATGGTGCACGTCAACTACCGCTTCGCCCCGTCGCGCAGCGCGGACGAAGCCGTCGCCCACATCCGCGAGCTCTTCGACGGCTACGACGTGCAGATCGTCGACCTCGCCGCCGGTGCCCGACCCGGACTCGACGCCCCGCTGGCGCAGGACTTCGTCGCCGCCGTCGGCGGTCCCGCGCCCCGACCGAAGTACGGGTGGACCGACGTCGCACGCTTCTCGGCGCTCGGCGTCCCCGCGGTCAACTACGGGCCCGGTGAGCCGGTCTTCGCCCACCACGACGACGAGCAGGTCCCCGTCGACCAG
This sequence comes from Curtobacterium sp. 320, assembly GCF_031455235.1. Classification (NCBI taxonomy): domain Bacteria; kingdom Bacillati; phylum Actinomycetota; class Actinomycetes; order Micrococcales; family Microbacteriaceae; genus Curtobacterium; species Curtobacterium sp. 320. The sequence goes on from NZ_JAVDSI010000025.1 coordinate 19,683, forward strand.
ATCACCGCGGTCGAGCACGGTCTGCGTCGGTGGCTGACGGCCTGACCACGGCCGGGTCCACCCGGCTGAGCCCCGCCCGCGCCCGGTGGCACGCCCGCTACCGGGTGGTGCCGTGGTGGCTGCGGATCACGGTCGTGTACGTGCTCGCGCGGATCGTCACGGGCACGATGCTCGCCGCGTTCGCGAGCGTGCAGGCGGCGAACTCGTTCACGGTGCAGCACCCGGGCCTGCTGTCGTTCTCGTCGATCTGGGACGGCGCCTGGTACCGGGTGATCGCCGCGTCCGGGTACCCCTCGACGCTGCCGATCGACGCCACGGGACACGTGACCGAGAACGCCTGGGCGTTCATGCCCGCCTACCCCTTCCTGGTGCGGGGCCTGATGGCGCTGACGGGCGCGTCCTTCGAGTTCGTCGCCGTGTCCGTCTCGCTCCTGTTCGGCTGGGGAGCGGCGCTCGTGTTCCGACGGCTGATGGGTCGGTTCCTCGACCCGGCCCGAGCGACCTTCGCGACCGTGCTGTTCTGCGTCGCACCCGTCTCGGCGATGTTCCAGGTCGCGTACGCCGAGTCGATGGGCCTGTTCCTGCTCCTCGTCGCGCTGCTGCTCATGGTGGACCGCCGCTGGTGGTCGATGCTCCCGGTCGTCCTGCTGCTCGGGATGACCCGGCCGACCGGGCTGGCCTTCGCGCTGCTGATCGTGCTGTTCCTCGCCGCGTGGTTCGTCCGCCCGTCGTGGGTCCGCGCGTCGTCGCCGCTCACCGTGCAGCAGTTCGTCCCACCCGCGGTGGTCGCGGTCGTGTCCGGGATCGTCGGGCTGGCGTGGCCGGCGATCGCCTGGGCGGTGACCGGGGTGCCCCGGGCGTACACGGACACCGAACTGGCGTGGCGGTCGTCGTACATCGGGTGGCGGGAGCTCGTCCCGTTCGCGCCGTGGGTGCAGGGCTTCGGGTGGTGGTTCGGGCAGCCGGCCGGCGCGATCCTGCTCGCCGTCGTGGTGGTCGGGTTCGCCGCGTTCGTGGCCCTGCCGGCCGCGCGGCGGATCGGGCTCGAGCTGCGGCTCTGGGGCGTCGCCTACCTGGTGTACCTGCTGGCCGTGTTCTTCCCGCAGTCGAGCACCTGGCGCATCCTGCTGCCGATCGCCCCGCTGCTCGGGATCGTCGCGCTGCCGCGCTCGCGGGTGTACCGGGTGGCGGTCGTGGTGGTCTGCATCGCGCTGCAGTGGGTGTGGATGTACTACTGCTGGTGGATCGACGGCTACGACTGGACCCCGCCGTGATCGACGTCGGCCTCGCGGTCCTCGGCTCCCCGCGCCACCGCCTCGGGGTCGGCTGACGCCGCCGCGTGGATCATCGCGTTCGCGGTCGCGATGAACGGCACCGCGAAGAACGCCCCGACGACGCCGGCGATCGTCGTGCCCGCGGTGACGCCGAGCACGACACCGAGCGGGTGCACGCGCACGGCCGACCCGGTGAGGAACGGGTGCAGGACGTGGCTCTCGAGCTGCTGCACGGCGATCACGATGCCGAGCATGACCAGCGCGGGCACCCAGCCGTTGAACACGAGCGCGACGAGCACCGCGACGACGCCCGCGACGATCGCGCCGACGACCGGCACGAAGGCGCCGAAGAACACGATGACGCCGATCGGGATCGCGAGCGGCACCTGCAGCGCGAGGGCGCCGATCACGATGCCGAGCGCGTCCGTCACCGCGACGACGAGCTGGACGCGGATGAAGCTCGTCAGCGTCTTCCAGCCGGCGTGCCCGGCGACGTCGATGCGACCGCGCGCCCGGCGGGGGAAGAGCCGCACCACCCACGACCAGATGCGCGGGCCGTCGACGAGCACGAAGATCGTCGTGAACACCACGATGAAGAGGCCCTCGAGCAGGTGCACGAGCCCGCTCCCGGCCTCGGCCGCACCCGAGGCGATCGACGACGCGTGGGTCTGCAGGAACTTCGTGCCGTCGGACAGCCACTTCGTGACCTGCGACGCCGTGATGCCGAACGGCTCGGTGGCCAACAGGCTCTGCAGCGACTGCACGTTGTGGTCGAGACGGTGCTCGAGCGACGGCAGGTCGTACCGGATCTGTGCCGTGACGACCAGCGCGAGGACGCCGATGACGATCACGACGGCGAGGAAGCACGACAGCACCGCGAGCCACTTCGGCCAGCGGTGGCGCTGCAGGAACAGCGAGAACGGCGCGAGTAGGGCGCACACGATGAGGCCGATCAGGAACGGCACCACGATGTCCTGCAGCAGGACCACGAGTGCCACGACGACGGCGAGGGCGGCGACGACGACGAGCATCCGCCACGAGAACGCCCCCGCGACGCGCACGCCGGCGGGGACGGCCTCGACGGCGGGGTCGAGCGGTTGACGGCGCTTGGAGCGGATGTACGGCACACGCCAAGGTGACCACTCGGAACCGCGAGAACGTCGCGATCCACGGCCCCCAACCTGGGCGGTTTCGCAGTTCCCCCATCGATACGAGATAATGGGGGTGCATGTACTGCACGAAAGGGGACATCTGATGGCAGCCATGAAGCCGAGGACCGGTGACGGGCCGATGGAGGCTGTTAAGGAGGGTCGACTCATCATCGTGCGGGTTCCGCTCGAAGGTGGAGGCCGCCTGGTCGTCTCGGTCAACGATGCCGAGGCCAAGGAACTCCACGACGCACTCGCCGAGGTCGTCTCGGCCTAGTACGTCGACGCACCAGAACGGAGGGCCCGGAGCGCGTACGCTCCGGGCCCTCCGTCCGTCCGTCCGCACGTCCGTCCGCCCGCCCTCCGTGCGCACCGCCCGACGCTGATGTCGGCGTGGCACGGCAGGATGGGCTCCGTGCCGAGGACCCACCTGCCGATCCGTCGCGTCGAGGAGTACTGCGACCCCGACCCGATGCCCCGCGACGTCTGGCCCGCCACCCTCGCCCCCGTCCGGCAGCTCCTCGACGAGGGGCTCGACCTCGACCCCGTCACGGTGTTCGTCGGGGAGAACGGCGTCGGCAAGTCCACCATCGTCGAGGCCATCGCGCTGCAGTTCGGCATGGGGCCGGAGGGCGGTGGCACCGGATCGCAGCACTCGACCCGCGCCTCCGAGTCCGACCTGTGCGAACACATCGCCGTCCGCCGCGACTTCGGAGCGCCCCGCGGTGGGTTCTTCCTCCGGGCGGAGACCATGCACGGGTTCTTCACCTACCTCGAGGAACACCCGAACCTGTCTCGGCCCGAGCCGGTCTTCCACGAGCGCAGCCACGGCGAGTCCTTCCTCGACTTCGTGATCGACCGTGCGCGGTGGCCCGGGTTGTGGATCCTCGACGAACCCGAGTCCGCGCTGTCGTTCTCCGGCTGCCTGGCGCTCATCGGCCTGCTGCAGTCGATCGTCGAGAGCGGCGTCGGGCAGGTGCTCATGTCGACGCACTCACCGGTGCTCGCGGCCTTCCCGGGCGCGACGATCCACGAGGTCGGTGAGTGGGGCCTGCGGCGCACGGAGTGGGCCGACCTCGACCTCGTCCGGCACCAGCGGTCGTTCCTCGAGTCCCCGGAGCGCTACCTGCGCCACCTCGGGCACGACGACTCCGACCGAGACGACACCGACTAAGCGGAGACCTTCGTCATCTGCAGCAGTCCGTCTCCGGCGGGGGAGAGCGCGCTGATGACCGCACCCGACGTCGACACCTCGGTGAGCAGCAGCCGGAAGTCGGTCGTCGCCCGGTCCCGCTTCACCGGGTCGGCCACCCGGCCCCGCCAGAGCGCGTGCGGCACGAGGACGGTCCCGCCGAGCCGAGCGAGCCGCAGTCCGTGCTCCACGTACTCGATGACGTGCTCCGGGTCGGCGTCGACGAGGACGATGTCGTACGAGGCCTCGTTCATGCGCGGCAGCACCTGGTTCGCCCGACCCGGGATGAGTCGGATCCGGGCGGGGGCGGTGCCCGCGGCGATGTACGCGTCACGGGCGTACTGCTGGTGGTCGACCTCGATGTCGATCGTGGTGAGCGTGGCGGACGGTGCCCCGCCGAGCAGGTACAGCCCGGACACCCCCAGGCCGGTGCCGATCTCGATCATGCTCGTGGCGCGCGAGGCGGCCGCGACGACCCCGATCTGTGCGCCGATGGCGGGGGAGATCGCCTCGACCCCGAGTTCGAGGGAGTGCTCCCTGGCTCGGGCGATCACCTCGGACTCCGAGACGATGTCCTCGGCGAACTTCCAGTTCGACTCTTTCTCTGACACGCACACTCCGTTCGGGTGACAACTCTACGGGTGCTCCGGGGTGTGGACGGGTTACGCTCGTACCGTGTTCGACGGCTTCGAGAAGTTCCTGGTGATCGGGATCATCGGCGTCCTCCTGCTCGGTCCGCAGCGACTCCCGCAGTACGCCCAGAAGCTCGCCGAGTTCGTCAAGGCCGTCCGTCGCTTCGCCGACACCGCGAAGGACCGGATGCGCGACGAGATGGGCCCCGAGTTCGACGAGGTCGACTGGCAGAAGCTCGACCCGCGGCAGTACGACCCGCGCCGGATCATCCGTGATGCGCTGCTCGACTCCGGCAGCAGCGCCGCTGCGGTGCAGACCGCGCAGGTGACCGCGTCGAAGGTGCGCGCGACGGCACCCGTGGTGCCGCTCGCCGTCGGCGAGGCCGCACCGTTCGACGCCGAAGCGACCTGACGCGACGTCACGTGAGCCGATGACGGACTGGAGGCGGGGGGGCCCCGGGGCCCCCCCCCCCCCCCCCCGGGGGGGGGGGGGCCCCGCGGGGGGGGGGGCCCCCCCCCGGCGCCCCCCCCCCCCCGCGGAGGGGGGGCCGGGTGGGGGTG
>NZ_JAVDSI010000026.1:0-23498 GCF_031455235.1 Curtobacterium sp. 320
CGCCCCGCCCTCCCCCCGCCCCTGCTCAATTTGCCCCGCCACCCCGCCACCTAACCGGCCCGCGCCCGCGCTTCTGGGTGGCCCCCCCCCCCCCCCCCCGGCGGGGGGGGGGGGGCCCCGCGGCCCCCGCGCCTCCTGTCCGTTCAGCGCTCGCGTCTGTGGGCGCTACTTCGACTCGTAGAGTCGGCTGCTCTCGTCGTGCCACTCGATGGCGGTCGCCGCGAGCTTGTCCTTGAACTCGGCGCCGTGGTGCGCACAGAAGTACAGCTCACCGCTGGCCATGGTGGCCCGGATGTACGCCTGCGCGCCGCAGCTGTCGCAACGGTCGGCAGCGGTGAGCTGGTGGCTGCTGACTTCGTCGATGGAGAGGTCCTGCACGGTCTGGGTCATTGCTGTGCTCCTCACGGATCGCAGGTGGTGCGGCTTGGTCCACCTATTTCAACACGTGATGCCTGAGAGTGGCGCATTGTGATCGCCCGTTTCGCTCAGCGCGGATCGGCTGTCCCCAGTCCGAGTGTCCGCGCGGTGGTGTCGGTGCGGATCGCTAGCATCGGAAGGTGAGCTCCGACTACTCCGCACGCCATCTCTCCGTCCTCGAAGGGCTCGAGGCGGTCCGCAAGCGTCCGGGCATGTACATCGGGTCGACGGACTCCCGCGGGCTCATGCACTGCCTGTGGGAGATCATCGACAACTCCGTCGACGAAGCCCTCGCTGGGCACGGTGACGAGATCGGCGTGCTGCTGCACCCCGACGGTTCGGTCGAGGTCCGCGACACCGCTCGTGGCATCCCCGTCGACGTCGAGCCGAAGACCGGTCTGACCGGGGTCGAGGTGGTGTTCACCAAGCTCCACGCCGGTGGCAAGTTCGGCTCCGGGTCGTACGCCGCGTCCGGTGGGCTGCACGGTGTCGGTGCCTCGGTCGTGAACGCGCTGTCGGAGCGCCTCGACGTCGAGGTCGACCGGGGCGGCAAGACCTACGCGATGTCGTTCCACCGCGGCGAGCCGGGCACGTTCGCCGGCGACGGGCCGGACGCGCCGTTCACCCCCTTCACCTCCGGCAGCGAGTTGCGTGTCGCCGGCAAGGTGAAGAAGGGCGTGACCGGGTCCCGCGTGCGGTACTGGGCGGACCGGCAGATCTTCACCTCCGACGCGAAGTTCAGCACCAGCGACCTCATCAGCCGAGCGCGCCAGACGGCCTTCCTCGTGCCCGGGCTCGGCATCACCATCACGGATGCGCGGCCCGCCTCGATCGAGGCAGCGGCCGCGCGGGCGGAGGCCACGGGCACTCCTGTCGAGCCCGGTCCCGTCGTCGAGCGCTTCCGGTACGAGGGCGGGATCGGTGAGTTCGTCGAGCACCTCGCCCTCGACTCCGCCGTCACCGACGTCTGGCGCATCCAGGGCACCGGCACCTTCACCGAGACCGTGCCGATGCTCGACGACAAGGGCCACATGGTGTCGACCTCCGTGTCGCGTGAATGCGAGGTCGACCTCGCGCTGCGATGGGGCAGTGGCTACGAGACGGTGTTCCGCAGCTTCGTCAACATCATCGCGACGCCGAAGGGCGGCACGCACCAGGCCGGCTTCGAGTCCGGCGTGGTCAAGGCCGTGCGCGCCCAGGTCGAGGCGAACGCCCGCAAGCTCAAGGTCGGGCAGGACAAGCTCGAGAAGGACGACGTGCTCGCCGGCATGACCGCGGTGCTCACCGTCCGCCTGCCCGAGCCGCAGTTCGAGGGCCAGACCAAGGAGGTCCTCGGCACCCCGGCGGTCCGCAAGATCGTCGACCAGGTCGTGTCGAAGCGCCTCACCGAGATCCTCACGTCGACCCAGCGCACCGAGAAGGCCCAGGCGGCGACCCTGCTCGAGAAGGTCGTCGCCGAGATGAAGACGCGCATCTCGGCCCGGGCACACAAGGAGACCCAGCGCCGGAAGAACGCGCTCGAGAACTCCTCGCTGCCGACGAAGCTCGCCGACTGCCGCAAGCAGGACGCCGAGGGCACCGAGCTCTTCATCGTCGAGGGCGACTCCGCGCTCGGCACCGCCAAGCTCGCGCGCAACAGCGAGTACCAGGCGCTGCTGCCGATCCGCGGCAAGATCCTCAACGTGCAGAAGGCGTCCGTCTCGGACATGCTCTCGAACGCCGAGTGCGCCTCGATCATCCAGGTCATCGGCGCCGGCTCCGGTCGGACGTTCGAGATCGACCAGGCCCGCTACGGCAAGGTCATCATCATGTCCGACGCCGACGTCGACGGCGCTCACATCCGGACACTCCTGCTCACGCTGTTCTTCCGGTACATGCGGCCGATGATCGAGCAGGGTCGGGTGTTCGCTGCCGTGCCGCCGCTGCACCGGGTCGTCGTAGTCAACCGCGGCAAGGCGAACGACACGCTGTACACGTACTCCGAGGCCGAGCTGCAGGCCGTGCTGAAGAAGCTCGAGAAGCAGGGCAAGAAGTACCAGGAGCCGATCCAGCGGTACAAGGGCCTCGGTGAGATGGACGCCGACCAGTTGGCAGAGACCACGATGGACCGCACGCACCGGACGCTGCGCCGGGTGAACATCACCGATGCCGAGGGTGCTGCGAAGGTCTTCGAGCTGCTCATGGGCAACGACGTGGCGCCGCGCAAGGAGTTCATCCTCGCGGGCGAGGGCCTCGACCGCGACCGTATCGACGCGTAGGCGGCGCTGCGCGCTGCGCGCTGGCGCCGCGCGCGGCGCCGCCGAGTCTCGCCTCAGCGGACAGTTTCGCGCCGCGGCTGCGCGAGTTCTGTCCGCGGGGCCGAGTCTCGGCGCCGCCGTGCGGCGCGTCCTCACGCGCTGGGCGACACGTCACGCGGCGCTGGCGCCGTGACGTGTCGCCAGCCGCGTGAGTCCGCAGCGCGGTCCGGTGGTCGGGGCGGTGGTCGTCCCCATGGGCGGACGGGAGGCGCGGTGCGGGGCCGTCCCGCGCCTCCCGTCCGCGTTCAGGCGGCGAGGGGCCCGTGAACTGTCGCCTGACGCGAAAAGCCGGGTGACCGGGCCGCGCCGAGGGCGAGTCTCGGCTGGGCGGACGGTTTCGCGCCGCGGCGGCGCGAGGACTGTCCGCGGGGCCGAGTCTCGGCATCCGCCGCGTGCGCGTGCTCACGCGCTGGGCGACACTTCACGGGGCGACGGCCCCGTGAACTGTCGCCTGGCGCGAAAAGTCGCCGCCAGCGCGCCGCGCGCCTACGCCTCGCCGGCGGTGCCGTCGAGCGCCGCCGCACTCCCACCGATCGAGTCGATCACGGCGTCGAGCGGCGCCCCCGACCCGTCGCGCTTCGACAGCCAGTCCGGCAGCGTCCGGGCAGCGCCGTCCGCCCCGACCGCGTGCGGGGGAGCGATGCCCGCCCACGCCACCGTCAGGCCGTCCTCGCCCTTGAGGAACGCGTGCGCCCGGACACCCTGGGTCGCACGACCCTTCGCCGGGAACTCCGACAGGGCCGAGACCTTCGCGCGCCCGGTGTCGGTGCCCGGCAGGGCCGAGGACGACGCCGAGACGGTCGCGACCACGGCGTCGTCGGAGCGGGCGACGGATCCGAACCAGATCGCCGAGGCACCCGCGGCGAGGGCCACGCCGGCGACCCCACCGGCGGGGAGGCCCTGCGCACGGACGCCGGACGCGGGGAACCGCAGCAGCTGCGCGTTCGAGGTGATGAACACGAGGTCGTCCGACTCGGGCGCCTGGGCGGCACCGACGACCGCGTCGCCGGGCTTCAGCCCGATCGCGGGGAACTCGGGCTTGTCCGGCCAGGCTCCGGGCACGACGCGCTTCACGACGCCCTGCACGGTGCCGATGGCGAGCGAGTCCGACGAGGCGCCGGAGAGGTCGACGAGGGCGACCACGGTCTCGCCGCGGGCGATGCCGAGGAAGTCCGTCACCCGGACGCCGGCGTCGAGCCGGACCGCGGCTGGCGGAACGGCGGGGACGTCGACGGGGGAGAGCCGGATCACGCGCCCGGTCGAGGTGAGCGCCCCGACCTGCCCGCGGACCGAACTGACGATCGACGAGCGGACGGCGTCGTGCTTGGACCGCTTCGGCACCCGGACGATGCCGAGCTCGGACGTCGGGATGTCGACCCGGATGAGCCGCCCGGTGGTCGAGAGCAGCACACGGCACGGCGAGTCGGCGATCTGCAGGGACTCCGGGTCGACCGCGGCCTTGCGGCCACCCTTGACGGGGGCGTCGGCCTCGGTGAGCAGGGTCCGGCGCGGGGTCGCGAACCGGTCGGACACCTCGGTGAGCTCGAGCGCGACCTGGGCACGGAGCCGCTCGTCGGACGCGAGCAGTTCCTCGAGCGCGGCGATGTCGGCGAGCAGCTGGTCGCGCTCGCCCTCGAGCTCGAGGCGTGAGAACTTCGTCAGGCGCCGGAGCCGCAGTTCGAGGATGTACTCGGCCTGCACCTCGGACAGGTCGAACACCGTCTGCAGGCGGGAGCGCGCCGCCTCGGAGTCGTCCGAGGAGCGGATGACCTCGATGACCTCGTCGATGTCGAGGATCGCGATGAGCAGCCCCTCGACCAGGTGCAGTCGCTCCTTCTTGCGTGCGAGGCGGTACTGCGACCGACGTGTGACGACCGAGAGCCGGTGCTGCACGTAGACGTCGAGCAGCTCGCGCAGCCCGAGGGTCTTGGGCGATCCGCCGACCAGCGCGACGTTGTTGATGCCGAAGCCGTCCTCGAGCGGGGTGTGCTTGTACAGCTGCTCGAGCACGGCGGTCGGGTTGAATCCGCTCTTGATGCCGATGACGAGCCGGAGCCCGTGGTTGCGGTCGGTCAGGTCGTTCACGTCGGAGATGCCGACGAGCTTCTTCGACTGGACGCCGTCCTTGATCTTCTCGATCACGCGCTCCGGGCCGACCAGGTACGGCAGCTCGGTGACCACGAGGCCGACCTTGCGCGGGGTGAGGTTCTCGACGCTCACCTTCGCGCGCGTCCGGAACGAGCCGCGACCGCTGGCGTAGGCGTCGCGCACGCCGGAGAGCCCGACGATGGTGCCGCCGGACGGCAGGTCGGGGCCCGGCACGAACTCCATCAGTTCGTCGAGCGTCGCCTGCGGGTTCATGAGCAGGTGCTTCGCCGCCTCGACCACCTCGCCGAGGTTGTGCGGCGCCATGTTCGTCGCCATGCCGACCGCGATGCCCGACGCGCCGTTGACGAGCAGGTTCGGGAACGCCGCGGGCAGCACGCCCGGCTGCATGATCTGGTTGTCGTAGTTCGGGACGAAGTCGACGACGTCCTCGCCCAGGCCCTCGGTCATGGCCATCGACGGTTCGGCGAGGCGGGCTTCGGTGTAGCGGGCGGCCGCGGGACCGTCGTCGAGCGAGCCGAAGTTGCCGTGTCCGTCGACGAGCGGCACGCGCATCGTGAACGGCTGCGCCATGCGCACGAGGGCGTCGTAGATCGCGCCGTCGCCGTGCGGGTGCAGCTTGCCCATCACCTCGCCGGTGACGCGGGCGCTCTTCACGTGGCCGCGGTCGGGTCGGAGCCCCATCTCGGCCATCTGGTAGAGGATGCGCCGCTGCACGGGCTTCAGGCCGTCGCGTGCGTCGGGGAGTGCCCGTGAGTAGATGACGGAGTACGCGTACTCGAGGAAGGAGCCCTGCATCTCCTCGGAGACGTCGACGTCCTCGATGCGTTCACCGTCGGGCAGGCCGACTGCTTCCGTGCGTGCCATGGCACCCTTCTGCGAGACTGGGGGAGATGGGAACAAGCGTACCGACGGCCCCCGACGCCACCGCGAACCTCGCCGACGTCTTCCCGAGTTGCCTCGTCGCGCTCGGCGCTGCGGACGACGCCTGGTTGCGTTCCACCGGACTGGAGGCGCGGATCACCCTCCGCCCCGCCCGTTCCGCGATCGTCGTGCTGGTCGACGGCCTCGGTGCCGGCGCGCTGGCAGCGCGCGCCGGGCACGCCCGCTGGCTCGCCGCGGGCAAGAAGCGACTGCGCAGCGGCTTCCCGACGACGACGGCGGCCGCGCTGAGCACGCTGACGACCGGTCGGTCGCCCGGCACCCACGGCGTGGTCGGGTACAGCGGCTGGAACCCCGACACCGGCCGGGTGATGAACCTGCTGAGCGGCTGGGACGACGAGGTCCCGAAAGACTGGTTCCTCGCCCGCACGCTGTTCACCGAGGCGCCAGCGCTCGGTGTCGACCCCGTGGTGGTCGGACCCGCCCGGTACCGCTCCTCGGGGATGACCGCCAACGTCCTCGGCGGGGCGCGCTACGTCCCGGCCGACTCGATCCCGCAGCGCGTCGATGCCGCCCTCGCCGAGACCGCGACGGGTCGCTCGCTCGTGTACCTCTACGTCCCGGAGCTCGACTCGATCGGGCACAAGCACGGCTGGCAGTCCGACCGGTGGACCGCGGCACTCGAACTCCTCGACGGCGAACTCGCTCGGCTCGACGGTCGTGCCGCCGCCGACGTCGGGATCGTCGTGACGGCCGACCACGGCGTGCTCGACGTCCCCGACCACGCGAACATCGCGCTCGACCCGCTCCTGCTGACCGACGTCATCGGGGTCGCCGGCGACCCGCGCTGCCGGCAGTTCACGGTCGCACCGGGCACCGACGTCCGCTCCCTCGTCGGGCAGTTCCGGGCGCGCTACGGCAAGAAGGCGTACGTCGCGAGCCGTGACGAGGCGATCGCCGCCGGCTGGTTCGGCGCTGTCTCGGACGAGGTCGTCCCGCGCATCGGGGATGTCGTGCTCGTGGCACGGGGATCCTGGGCGTTCAACGACGACCGGGCGCTGCGCGACGGCGAGTCACCGAAGCGCATGATCGGCCAGCACGGTGCGATGACCGACGAGGAGACCATGGTGCCGCTGCGCCTCGCCGGGGCGTTCGCGCAGTAGCACGAGCCCGACGGCGCCCGGGGATCAGGCCGGGTCGTCGTCCGGCCGGGTCCCGAAGACGATCTCGTCCCAGCTCGGCATCGACCGTCGGTTCCGCTTCTTGCGCTCTTGCCGCCCGGCCTCGGCCTCGGGGGCGGAGGTGGGTCGGGCGTCCGGCTGCGGCGCGGTGTCCGACGAGTCCTCGAACCCCTGCAGCGGGATGTCGACGACGCTGATCGAGGTCCGTCGTCCGTCGTCCTGCGGCTGTTCGCCGAAGGCCGCGGCCTCGCGCTCGCCACGACGGCGGCGGAGCGCCTCGAGCAGGTCGGCGGTCTCGTTGCCGGGGGCGCGTTCCTCGACGGCGGCTCCGATGCGGGGGAGCGGCGCGCGGAGCGGACGCTCCTGCACCTCGGGGTTCGTGACGTCCTCGTCGGGCTCGTCGACCCGGAACGCGCCGGAGTCGAACCGCGTCCCGTCGGTGTCCTGGTGGTCGTTCTCGACCGCACGGAGGCGCGGCGCGATGCCCTCGTCCTCGGTGTGCGAGAGCCGGTGCGCGTCGCCGTTGTCGGGCGTCAGCGTCGACGTCTTCGGGTCGAAGCGCCACTGGGCGTCGTGCTCGACCTCGGCGGCGGTGTAGTGCACGCGGACCTGCCAGCCGCTCTCGACGTGCTTCCACGACGCCCAGGCGATCCCGCTGGCCTCGCCCGCCTCGAGCTTGGCGGTGATCGCCTCGCCGAAGGTGTCGGGCGACTCGTCGTCGACCGGGGTGACCGGCACGCGGTGCGCGGCGTCGAGGATGAAGGCACGCTCGGCGAGGACGGGGCCCTCGAATCGCCGCACGTACTCGACATCGACGTCGAGCGCCAGGGCGACCTCGGCGGCGTCGGCCCCGCCACGGATCCGCGCCTGCACGTCCTTGGGGGACACGCGCTTGTGCGGACCGGACTCGGGGTTCGCCTGCCGGACCTGACCGGGCAGCGACGAGGTGACGGGCAGTCGGAACTCGGTCCCGCCGTCGGTCGCGAGCAGGAGTGCCCCGGACTCCACCCCGATGACTCTCACGTCTTGCATGGTTCCGCCTTCCGAGCGTCGCGTACGGTCGTGCCTCGTACCCCGTGAGTATGCAGCCGTCCGGACCCGATCCCGCGGAGGCGCACGGGCGTGCCGTGGACTCCCGTGCGAGCGTTTCCGGACAGCGGGAATGGACGGGCGGGTACACGGGTTGCAGCGCCAGAACGACCCGCCGGAGACTTCGGTTTGCGCTCTGGCGAGACGTGGTGCAAACTGTCGCCGCCGATCACCGGCGACGACCTCTCGATACGAGAAATGGATGGGCATGGCCACCGATTACGACGCCCCCCGGAAGACCGACGACAACTCCGACTCGGAGTCGATCGAGGCCCTCAAGGAGCGCGTTCCCGACAAGATGTCGGGGGTCGTCGACGATGATTCCGACAACCCCGGCAGCTTCGAGCTCGCCGGACAGGACCTCAGCGACGTCGACCTCGACGTCGTCGTGCTCCCGCCCCAGGTCGACGAGTTCACCTGCGTCGAGTGCTTCCTCGTGAAGCACCGCTCGCAGCTCGACCACGAGTCGAAGCTCGGCCCGGTCTGCGCGGAGTGCGCGGCGCTCTAGGGAACGCACGAAACCAGAACGGCCCGTCACCGCGAGGTGACGGGCCGTTCTGCGTGCGCTGGGCGTTCGGACGTGCGCCGTGCCGGACAGGAGGCGCGGGTCGGGCCCGCACCGCGCCTCCTGGATCGCAGGTGGGGACTCAGGACCGCAGGGCGGCGACGACGGCCGACGGGTTGCGGACGCTGACCAGCCAGTAGGGCGTCGGGTCCGCGGGGTCCTGCACCTCGACCTTGACGACCCCGCGCACGTAGCCGCGGAAGAGCGTCCAGGCGCGGGCGTCGAGCTTCGGCCCGCGCTGCGTGGTGGCCTCGGCGCCCTCGTAGCCCTCGACCTCGCCCACGAGCGTCCGCGGGAGGTGCGCCCGACCGGCGCGGAACTCGGTCTCGGTGACCTCGATGGTCGGAGCCAGCGCCCAGAGCAGCACGAGCACGCCGAGGTACATGCCGACCGCCACGAGGACGCCGGCGAGCACGCTGATGGGCAGGAACACGAGGAGGCTGGCGGGGATGACGAGCGCCGTCGCCAGGTAGAGGACGGGCGGAGCCCACAGTCGTTCGCGGTACAGGGTCACGACACCATTCGACCACGACTCCGGGCAGGTCACGGAACGGTCACGGTCTGCACTACCCTCGACACGTGACCGAACCAGTCGACGTGCTCTGGACCGGGGAGAACGCTCCCGGATACGCCCACCCCGGTGACGCCGGTGCGGACCTCGTCTCGACCGAGGCGTTCGTCCTGCAGCCCGGCGAGCGTCGGCTCGTGGGCACGGGCCTGAAGATCGCGCTGCCGGACGGGTACGCCGCGTTCGTGGTCCCGCGCAGCGGTCTCGCCGCCAAGCACGGCATCACGATCGTGAACGCCCCCGGCACCGTCGACGCCGGGTACCGCGGCGAGATCAAGGTCGCGCTGCTCAACACCGACCAGGCCGCCGCGCACGAGGTGCACGTCGGCGACCGCATCGCCCAGATGATCGTCATGCCGGTCCCGCGCGTGTCGTTCACCCGCGTCGACGAGCTGCCCGACAGCGTCCGCGGCCAGGGCGGGTTCGGCTCGTCGGGCTACGGTGACCGGAGCGGTGCCGTCAGCGGCGCCGCGGACAACGCTCAGGAAGGAACGCGCGCATGAAGTTCGGCCGACGCAAGCGTGACGAGGTCGAGGTGGCGGACGCCGTCGCCGACGAGGTCGAGGTGGCCGAGACGACGCCGGAGGTCGACATCGCGATCGACGCCGACGCCGACCTCGACGAGGTGGACGCCGTCGCGCCGACCGACAAGTCCGCGCCCGAGGACCGTGCCGAGAGCGGCCCGCACGACGAGACCGAGGCGAACCTGGTCCGTCCGTACGTCGACCTCGGCGGCGTGAAGGTCCTCCCGCGCGAGGGGCTCCACCTGCGGCTCGAGGTGGAGGAGGGCTCGCAGCGCGTCGTCGCGGTCGGGCTCGACTACGACGAGTCCACGCTGCAGGTGCAGCCGTTCGCCGCACCCCGCTCCACCGGGCTCTGGCACGAGATCCGCGCCCAGATCGCCGAGCAGATCGAGCGCCAGGGCGGCATCGTGTCCGAGGTCGACGGTCCGTTCGGCCCCGAGCTCCGCGCCCAGGTCCCGGTCGTCTCCGACGGCACGGGCGTCACCGACGGGGCCCGCCCCGCGCGGTTCATCGGCGTCGACGGCCCGCGCTGGTTCCTGCGCGGTGTGATCGCCGGCAAGGCCGCCGAGCAGCCCGACGACGCGGCCGAGATCGAGGACCTGTTCCGCAGCGTCGTCGTGGTCCGCGGGACCACCCCGATGCCGCCGCGCGACCTCATCCCGCTGCACATGCCGAAGTCGACGCAGTCGGCGATCTGACCGGCGACCCGAACCAGGAGGCACGGTGCCGGACCACGACGACACCACCCGTCCCGACGCGGACGCGCCCGACGCGCTGCCCTCGTTCAGCGACCAGATGCGTGCCGCCGTCGCCAACACCGGGCTCGGCAAGGTCGCTCCGGGCGAGGCGCCGTCGGGGCACGCCCTCGTCGCGGCCATCGGCGGCGTGCGCGGCCTGGTCGAGTCCGTCCTGCCCGGGCTCGCGTTCCTGGTGGTCTACGCGATCACGAAGGAGGTCGTCCCGAGCGTCCTGATCCCGGTCGCGATCGGCGTCGTGTTCGTGGTGCTCCGCCTGCTGCAGCGCCAGTCGCTCGTGATGAGTCTCGCGGGGATCCTCGGCGTGGCGATCTCCGCCGGCCTCGCGCTCATCACCGGGCGGGCCGAGAGCAACTTCATCCCCGGGATCGTCATCAACGCCGTGTGGCTCGTCGGGCTGCTCGTGACGCTGGCGATCCGGCAGCCGCTCATCGGCCTGGTCGTCGGGTTCCTGCTCCCGCCGAACGAGGACGGCACCCCGCAGGACTGGCGTCGCGACCCGGCGAAGCGCCGCGTGCTCACCGTGGCGACCTGGCTCTGGGTCGGACTCTTCGCGATCCGGCTCCTCATCGAGGTGCCGCTCTACCTGACCGCCCAGGTGGAACTGCTCGCCGGCATCAAGCTCATCACGGGCGTCCCGCTCTACGCCGCCCTGCTCTGGGTGACCTGGCTGCTCGTCCGGACGGTGTTCAAGCGCGAGGGCGACGCCACCCGGGTGTAGAGTTGTCTCGACATCGAGATAATTCCCCGCGGCCCTTCCCGGGCTGGCGGGTTTAGGTTTGCCTTGCTGGTGGGACGCCTCGCGCCCCGCTTGGATGGGGGCACACCGATCAACCAGGGAGGCGGCACAGTGGCTGCAGTCAACAGCTTCGGCTCGAAGGACACGCTGTCGGTTGGGGGTGTCGACTACGCGATCCACCGGATCGACACGGTGCCCGGGCACGAGAAGCTCCCGTACAGCCTGAAGGTGCTGCTCGAGAACCTCCTCCGCACCGAGGACGGCAAGAACGTCACCGAGGACCAGATCCGCGCCCTCGGGTCGTGGCAGCCCGACGCCGAGCCGGACACCGAGATCCAGTTCTCGCCGGCCCGCGTGGTCATGCAGGACTTCACCGGCGTCCCGTGCATCGTCGACCTCGCCACCATGCGCGAGGCGATGGCGGAGATCGGCGGCGACCCGAACAAGATCAACCCGCTGTCGCCGGCCGAGATGGTCATCGACCACTCCGTCATCGCCGACCTCTTCGGTCGCGAGGACGCACTCCAGCGCAACACCGACCTCGAGTACGAGCGGAACGGTGAGCGCTACCAGTTCCTCCGCTGGGGCCAGACCGCGTTCGAGGACTTCAAGGTCGTCCCGCCCGGCACCGGCATCGTGCACCAGGTCAACATCGAGTACCTGGCGAAGGTCACCTACACGCGCGACTTCGACGGCGAGACCTACGCCTACCCGGACACCCTCGTCGGCACCGACTCGCACACGACGATGGTGAACGGGCTCGGCGTGCTCGGCTGGGGCGTCGGCGGCATCGAGGCCGAGGCGGCGATGCTCGGCCAGCCGGTGTCGATGCTCATCCCGAAGGTCGTCGGCTTCAAGCTGTCCGGGTCGATCCCGGCCGGCGTGACCGCGACCGACGTGGTGCTCACCATCACGCAGGAGCTCCGCAAGCACGGGGTCGTCGGCAAGTTCGTCGAGTTCTACGGCGAGGGCGTCGGCGAGGTCCCGCTCGCGAACCGTGCCACCATCGGCAACATGTCGCCGGAGTTCGGCTCGACGGCGGCGATGTTCCCGGTCGACGACGTGACGCTCGACTACCTCCGCCTCACCGGCCGCTCCGAGGACCAGATCGCCCTCGTCGAGGCCTACGCCAAGACCCAGGGCCTCTGGCACGACGCGGCGGTCGAGCCGAACTACTCCGAGTACATGGAGCTCGACCTCTCGACGGTCGTCCCCTCGATCTCCGGCCCGAAGCGCCCCCAGGACCGCATCGAGCTCTCGAAGGCGAAGACCCAGTTCGAGGTCGATCTCGGCAACTACACGACGCCGAGCGAGCAGACCGACCTCGACGACGCGGTGGAGGAGACCTTCCCGGCCTCCGACCCGATCGCCGCCGGTTCCACGAACGAGGACACCGCGCTGCACGAGCACGTCTACGTCTCGAGCGCCCCGTCGACGGCCTCGCAGCCGACGAAGGTCGCGATGGACGGGGCCGACCCGTTCACGATCGACCACGGTGCCGTCGCGATCGCCGCGATCACGTCGTGCACGAACACGTCGAACCCGTCGGTCATGATGGCCGCCGGCATCCTCGCCCGGAACGCCGCGAAGAAGGGCCTCACCGCGAAGCCGTGGGTCAAGACCACGCTCGCGCCGGGGTCGAAGGTCGTGACGGACTACTACGAGAAGGCCGGTCTCACGACCTACCTCGAGCAGCTCGGCTTCTACACGGTCGGCTACGGCTGCACCACCTGCATCGGCAACTCGGGCCCGCTGCCGGAGGAGATCTCGCAGGCCGTGCAGGACAACGACCTCGCCGTCACCGCGGTGCTCTCGGGCAACCGCAACTTCGAGGGGCGCATCAACCCCGACGTGAAGATGAACTACCTGGCCTCCCCGCCGCTGGTCATCGCGTACGCCCTCGCCGGGTCGATGCACTTCGACTTCGACAAGGACGCCCTCGGGCAGGACCAGGACGGCAAGGACGTCTTCCTGCAGGACATCTGGCCCGACGCGGTCGAGGTCCAGCAGGTCATCGACGCGTCGATCGACACCGAGATGTTCACCCACGAGTACGGCTCCGTGTTCGAGGGCGACGACCGCTGGAAGAACCTGCCGACCCCGACGGGCGACACGTTCGAGTGGGACACCGAGTCGACCTACGTGCGGAAGCCCCCGTACTTCGAGGGAATGACCATGCAGCCCGACGCGGTGTCGGACATCTCCGGCGCCCGGGTGCTCGCGAAGCTCGGCGACTCGGTCACGACCGACCACATCTCGCCGGCCGGGTCGATCAAGGCCGACAGCCCGGCGGGCAAGTACCTCGCCGAGCACGGCGTCGACCGCAAGGACTTCAACTCCTACGGCTCGCGTCGCGGCAACCACGAGGTCATGATCCGCGGCACGTTCGCGAACATCCGCCTCCGCAACCAGCTCCTCGACGGCGTGGAGGGCGGCTACACCCGCGACTTCACGACGCCGGACGGTGCGCAGTCGTTCATCTACGACGCCTCGCAGCACTACCAGGAGCAGGGCATCCCGCTCGTCATCTTCGGTGGCAAGGAGTACGGCTCCGGTTCGTCCCGCGACTGGGCGGCGAAGGGCACGAACCTGCTCGGCGTCCGCGCGGTCATCACCGAGAGCTTCGAGCGCATCCACCGCTCGAACCTCATCGGCATGGGCGTCGTGCCGCTGCAGTTCCCCGCCGGCGAGTCGGTCGAGTCCCTCGGGCTCGACGGCACCGAGGTCGTCTCGATCTCCGGCCTGACCGAGCTGAACGAGGGCCGTACGCCCAAGACGGTGCACGTCACGGCTGCGCCGAGCGAGCACTCGCCCGCCGGCAAGGAGACGATCGAGTTCGACGCGGTCGTCCGCATCGACACCCCGGGTGAGGCGGACTACTACCGCAACGGCGGCATCCTGCAGTACGTGCTGCGGTCGCTCGTCTGACGCACCCGTCCGACGGACAGGAGGCGCGGTGCCAGCTGGCACCGCGCCTCCCGTCCGTTGTCGGGTCACGCGCATAGAGTGGGCCGACAGCCCCACGAAAGGAGCGCCCGTGAGTCTGCTCTCGAGCATCACGTCGCCGCGCGACCTGAAGCGTCTCTCCGACGCGCAGATGACGGACCTCGCCGCCGAGATCCGACGCTTCCTCGTCGCCGAGGTCGCGAAGACCGGCGGCCACCTCGGCCCGAACCTCGGCGTCGTCGAGCTCACGCTGGCGATGCACCGGGTGTTCGACTCGCCGCACGACCCGTTCGTCTTCGACACCGGGCACCAGTCGTACGTGCACAAGCTCGTCACCGGGCGGCAGGACTTCTCGCGGCTGCGCGAGCGGGGCGGCCTCGCCGGGTACCCGCAGCGGAGCGAGTCGGAGCACGACATCGTGGAGTCCTCGCACGCGTCCTCGTCGCTGTCCTGGGCGGACGGCATCTCCCGCGCCTTCGTGCAGACCGGCCAGGCCGACCGGACCGTCGTCGCGGTCGTCGGCGACGGCGCGCTCACCGGCGGGATGACGTGGGAGGCCCTCAACAACATCTCCGACGGAAACGACCGTCGACTCGTCATCGTCGTCAACGACAACGGGCGCTCGTACGCGCCGACCATCGGCGGCATGGCGCGGTTCCTCAGCTCGGTGCGCACGCGCCGCGAGTACCGGGCGCTGTTCGAGAAGTCCCAGGCCGCGGCGGCGCGGTTCGGTGCCCCCGGGCGGGCGCTCTACCGTGGGGTGCGCGGCGGGCTGCACGGGTTCCTCTCGCGGTTCACGAACAACGAGGCGCTCTACTCGAACCTCGACATCAAGTACATCGGGCCGGTGAACGGGCACGACCAGCGGGCGATGGAGGCCGCACTCCGCCAGGCGAAGGCGTACGGCGCGCCGACGATCGTGCACGCCATCACCGAGAAGGGGCACGGGTTCGAGCCCGCGCTGCGCGACCAGGCCGACCAGTTCCACGCGGTCGGGCACATCGACCCGGAGACCGGCGAGTCGCTCGACGTGTCGTCGGGGCCGTCGTGGACCTCGGTGTTCGCCTCGACGCTGGCGGAGGTCGGCGCGTCGGACGAGAAGATCGTGGCGATCACCGCGGCGATGCTCCGCCCGACCGGGCTGCACCTCTTCCAGGAACAGCACCCCTCGCGCGTGATCGACGTCGGGATCGCCGAGCAGCACGCCGTGACGACCGCAGCCGGACTCGCGTTCGGCGGCCTGCACCCCGTCGTGGCCCTGTACGCGACGTTCCTGAACCGGGCGTTCGACCAGGTGCTCATGGACGTCGCCCTGCACAAGGCCGGCGTCACCTTCGTCCTCGACCGCGCGGGCATCACCGGACCGGACGGGCCGTCGCACCACGGCATGTGGGACCTCGCGTTGCTGCAGGTCGTGCCCGGGATCCGGATCGCCGCACCCCGTGACGCCGCGACCCTGCGCGAGGAGTTCCGCGAGGCCGTGGCCGTCGACGACGCACCCACCGTGCTGCGCTGGTCGAAGGGACAGGTCGGGCCGGACATCGTCGCGGAGCGTCGACTCCCGGACGGGGTGGACGTGCTGCGGTCGCCGTCGTCCGACCAGGAGCCCGACGTCCTGTTCGTCGCCGTGGGCTCGATGGTGCCGGTGGCACTCGACGCGGCGGCGCTGCTCGAGTCCCAGGGCATCGGCGTGACGGTGGTCGACCCGCGGTGGGTGGTGCCGATCCCGGCCTCGCTCATCGATCTGTCGCGTGACCACCGGCTCGTGATCACGCTCGAGGACGGCGTGCGGGTCGGTGGCGTCGGGACGCGGCTGCGGCAGGACCTGCGCGCTGCGGGTGTCGACACCGGGGTCAACGAGCTCGGGCTGCCGGACGCGTTCATCGACCACGCGTCGCGGTCCCAGATCCTCGAGGACGTGGGGCTGACCGCGCAGGCGATCGCTCGGGACGTCATCGACCAGGTCGTCGGGACGAAGCTGCCGCAGGCGAAGCCAGCGCGGGCGGCGTCGCGCTCCCGGGAGTCCGCCGACCGCTGAGCGGCGCGGGCGCGGCGCGCCGGTCGTGGCCCGGCGTGGCCCGGCCCGGCCCGGCGCGGCCCGGCGCGGCGCGGCCCGGCCCGGCGGCGCGGCGGGTCGAACCACGAATGCGACGTCGAACCGGGCGGATCGACGAGTTCGATGTCGGATCCGTGGTTCGATCCGAAGCCCGGCGGCGGGGCGGGGTCAGCGCTGCGCGGGCGGCTCGGCGGCCGCGGGCACGAGCTCGCGCAGGATCGCGCGGGCCATCGGCGTCACCCAGAGGACCTGGCCGTACGACAGGCCGTCACGGCCCTCGCGGATGATCTCCACGCGCGAGGACGTCGGCCCCTCGCGTGAAAACGTCATGACGATGTTGTCGGCGCGGAGGGCGAACGAGGTCCGGCGGCCGATGACGGCTCCGTCCGGACGGATCTCCATCGCCGCTGCTCCCGGGACGGCGTGCACGGCGCGGTCGAGCAGCTCCGGGACCGCGTCGAGCGGCACGGGCACGACGACGCTGGGGTGCCCGGTCGTCCTCGGTGCCCACCACTCCTGTGCCATGGTTCGACCGTACGCCGGGTGGAACCACGAAACCGACGTCGAACCGGGCACACGGCCTGGTTCGACGTCGGTTTCGTGGTTCGACGCCGGGGTCAGCGCGAGGCCGGCCCGACGATCAGCGGCTCGTGGAACGCCCCGCCGAAGACCCGCTCGGACGCACCGGAACGGTCGAGGTACGGGCTGATGCCACCGGCCTGGAACGGGTAGCCCGCGCCGAGGATGAGGCCGAGGTCGATCTCCTCGACGTGCTGGACGACCTCGTCCTCGAGCATGCGGTGTAGCTCGTCGGCGAGGGCGTCCTCGAAGCGGCGCTGCATCTCGGCAGCGTCGACCGGCTTCGCGTCCTTCTTCGACGGTGCGACGAGCTTCACGGCAGCGGGGTCGTACCCGGTCGCGGTGCCCTTCTTGTCGCGGGTCAGGATGTGTCCGAACTCGGCGATCTTCTTCAGGCCGTCCCCCGGGTAGAAGCGCTCCGGCCAGGCGGCGTGGTGCGAGTCGAGCACATGCGCGCCGACCGGCAGCCCGACGAGCTCGAGCAGCTCGAACGGCGACATCGGCAGGCCGAGCGGCGCAGCGCCCTGGGCGACGACGTCGAACGACGTGCCCTCCTCGACGCCGCGCATCGCCTCGCCGAGGACCCGGGCGAGCACCCGGTTCACGACGAAGCCCGGCTGGTCGGCCGTGATGATCGCGGTCTTCTTGAGCGTCTTCGCGACGGCGAGGGCCGTGGCGAGGGTCTCGTCGGAGGTCGAGGCGGTGCGCACGACCTCGAGCAGCGGCATCACGGCGACGGGGTTGAAGAAGTGGAACCCGACGAGTCGCGACGGATCGGACAGCACGGAGCCCATCTCGGACACCGACAGCGACGAGGTGTTCGTGGCGAGGATCGCGTCCGGAGCGATCACCTGTTCGATCTTCCGGAAGACCTCCTGCTTGACGCTCATCTCCTCGAAGACGGCCTCGATGACCCAGTCGGCGTCCGCGAACGCGTCGTAGGACACCGACCCGGACACGAGTGCCTTGATGCGGTTCGCGTCGTCGGGGGAGACGCGGCCCTTGTCGAGGAGCTTGTCGACCTCGCCGCGGATCCGCTCCACGCCGGCGTCGACGCGCGACTGGTCGACGTCGGTGATGACGACCGGGACGCCGAGTCGTCGGGCGAAGAGGAGCGCGAACTGGGACGCCATCAGGCCGGCGCCCAGGACGCCGACCTTCGTGACGGGGCGCGGCGAGACGTCCGCGGGGGCGCCCACCGGCTTCTTCGCGCGCTTCTGCACGAGGTCGAACGCGTACATCGACGCAGCGAACTGGTCGCCCGAGATGAGGTCGGCCAGGGCGTCGTCCTCGTCGGCGAACCGCTCGTCGAGCGACCCGGACTTCGCCGCGGCGACGAGGTCGAGCGCCCGGAACGGCGACTTCGGGACCGTGCCGATCTTCGACGCGACCTGGCTGCGGGCGACCTTGACGACGGTGCCCCACGCGGCCTTCTCGATCATGCCGGGCTCGTTCTTCCGCACGACCTTGGTGCGACCCGACACGACGCCGTCGATCCACGCCACCGCGGACGGCAGGAAGGTGACCGAGGGGATGAGCGCGTCGCCGATGCCGAGCTCGACCGCGGCCGGCCCGTCCATCAGGCGGTTGTTCTTGAGCGGGTTCTCGACGATGACGCGGAGCGCCTTCTCGGGGCCGATCAGGCGGGGGAGCAGCGTCGCGCCGCCCCACCCGGGGATGATGCCGAGGAAGACCTCGGGGAGCCCGATGCCCTGCGCGGCCGACGAGAACGCCCGGTACGTGCAGTGCAGCCCGATCTCGAGGCCACCGCCGAGCGCGATCCCGTTGATGAGCGCGAAGGAGGGGACGCCGAGGTCGGAGAGCTTCCGGAGCGTCGCGTGCCCGAGGGCGGCCAGGTCGTGGGCGACGTCCCGCGACGGCACCGAGGCGGCCTGGGAGAGGTCGGCACCGGCGGCGAAGCAGTACTCCTTGCCGGTGATCGCAACGGCCTGGATCGTCCCGGCGGACGCTTCGGTCCGCAGGGTGTCGAGGACCCCGGAGAGCTCGTGCAGCGTGCGCGGCCCGAGGGTCGACGGCCGCTTGTAGTCCTTGCCGTTGTCGAGCGTGATGAGCGCGAGCGTGCCACCGGACGGCAGCGCGACGTGCTTCAGGTACGAGTGCGTGACCACCTCGTCCTCGCTGAGGGCGAGGAGCTGGTCGTTGTCGACGATGGTCATGGTCACGCCGCCTTCCGTGCCGCGGACTTGCTGAAGTTCGGGTTCTCCCAGATGACGGTGCCGCCCTGGCCGAGCCCGATGCACATCGTCGTGATGCCGTACCGGACGTCCGGGCGCTCCGCGAACTGGGCCGCGAGCTGGGTCATCAGGCGGACGCCGCTCGAGGCGAGCGGGTGCCCGACGGCGATCGCGCCGCCCCAGGCGTTCACGTTCGTCGAGTCCTGGGCGATGCCGTAGTTGTCGAGGAAGGCGAGCACCTGGACGGCGAACGCCTCGTTGATCTCGAACAGCCCGATGTCGTCGATCGTCAGCCCGGCCTTCGCCAGGGCCTTGTCGGTCGCGGGCACCGGCCCGATGCCCATCACCTCGGGGTCGACGCCCGCGAACGCGAACGAGACCATGCGCATCTTCGTCGGCAGCCCGTGCTGCTTCGCCGCGTCGGCCGAAGCGATGAGGCTCATGGTGGCACCGTCGTTCAGGCCTGCCGCGTTGCCGGCGGTGATGCGTCCGTGCGAGCGGAACGGCGTCTTCAGGGCTGCCAGGGCCTCGAGCGTGGTGCCGGGGCGGGGCGGCTCGTCACTGGAGACGATGTCCCAGCCCTCGCCGGTGTTGACCTCGACCGGCACCAGGTCCGGCTGGAGCTTGCCCGCGGCCCACGCGGCGGCGTAGCGCTGCTGGGACTGGACGGCGTAGGCGTCCGTGCGGTCCTTGGTGATCGCGGGGAAGCGGTCGTGCAGGCGCTCGGCGGTCTTGCCCATCACGAGCGCGTCGCCGTTGACCATGCGCTCGGCGATGAAGCGCGGGTTCGGGTCGGAGTTGAAGCCCATCGGGTGGCGCCCCATGTGCTCGACACCGCCGGCGATGGCGACGTCGGCCGCGCCGAACGCGATGGCGCCAGCGAGGGTGGTCACGCTCGTCATGGCACCGGCGCACATGCGGTCGATCGCGTACCCGGGGACGGTCTTCGGGAGTCCGGCGAGCATGCCGACCGTCCGGCCGAGCGTGAGCCCCTGGTCGCCCTGCTGCGTGGTGGCCGCCACGGCGACGTCGTCCACCGCGGCCCCGTCCAACGAGGCGTTCCGGTCGAGGAGTCCGCGCATCGCGTGCACCGCGAGGTCATCCGCGCGGGTCTTCCAGAACACCCCCTTCTCCCCGGCTCGTCCGAACGGTGTCCGAACTCCGTCGACGAAGACGACGTCTGCTGCCTTTGGCAATCTGGGCCTCCAGATCCTCGTTGATCAGGCTGGGCGCGTCCCGCCCCGCCCGGCCGGGTCCGACCCGGCGTGCACCAGCGACGCTATGCCCCGAGCCTGTGCGGACGCATGCCCGTTGGGGCGTTCCTACGACTCGGTGTTGCTCTCGGCAGCAGGCTCCTGTGCAGCAGCGACAAAGGCGTGCGCGATGATCGACGCCGTCTCCTCGACCTGCCAGGGGCGGGCGTCGTGCGCGGCGAGTACGGCACCGACGGTCTCGGTGGCGATCGGCGTCGGCGGCTCCCACGAGACGGTGCGGAGGGTGTCCGGCGTGAGCAGGTTCTCGACGGGCAGGTCGAGCTCCTCCGCGCGCTGCACCACGGCGGCCCGTGCGGCCTTGTACCGGCGGTCGGCTGCCGGGTTGCGGTCGGCCCAGGCTCGGGGCGGCGGCAGGGCGGGCTCGCCGGCGGATCGGAGGCGGGGGAGGTCCTCGGTCGTGCGACCCTCCTCGACGGCGGCCCACCAGCGGTCGAGCTCGGACCGGCTGGCACGACCCGTGAAGGCCTTCACCCCGCTCAGCTCGCCCTTCGAGGCCGGGTTCGCCGCCGCGGCCGCGACGATCGCCGAGTCCGGGATGGTACGACCCGGCGCGATGTCGGCTTCGCGGGCGTAGGCGTCGCGTGCCGTCCAGAGCGACCGGGCGATCGCGAGTGCCCTGGAGCCACGGAGGGCGTGCATACCGGACAGGCGGCGCCACGGCTCGGCCTTCGGCGGCTTCGGCGCCCGTGTCAGGACGGCGGCGAACTCCTCTTCGGCGATGCGGGACTTGCCCGCCTCGTCGAGCTTCGCCGCGAGCGCGTCACGGAGGTCGGGGAGCAGCTCGACGTCGAGCGCCGCGTAGACCAACCACGACTGCGGGAGCGGCCGGGTCGACCAGTCCGCGGCGGAGTGGGCCTTCGCGAGCGTGATCCCGAGCAGCTGTTCCACGACGGCACCGAGGCCGACCCGGGGGAAGCCTGCGATGCGGGCACCGAGCTCGGTGTCGAAGATGCGGGTCGGGACGAGGCCGACCTCCTGCAGGCAGGGGAGGTCCTGCGACGCGGCGTGGAAGAGCCACTCCCCGTCGACGATCGCGTCCTGGAGCTCGGAGAAGTCGCCGATCGGGATCGGGTCGAAGAGGAACGCCCCGGCACCGCGACGGAACACCTGGATGAGGTACGCCCGCTGCGAGTACCGGTAGCCGCTCGCGCGCTCGGCGTCGACGGCGACCGGGCCGTGGCCCGCCGCGATGGCGGCGACGGCGTCGAGGTACTCCTCGCGCGAAGCGATCACGTGGACCGCGTCGTGCGACGCCTCGAACGCCGGCGACGCCGCGGACGGAGCAGCCGACGGCGGAACAGCCGGCGACGCCGACGGGACAGCGGGCGACGCACCGGCCGGAGATGCGGGGTCAGTCACGTGCGAGCCTCCTCGGGGCCAACAGGGTCACGCCGTCCGACGCGGGCGGGAGACCGGCGAGCATCGCCACGATCTCCTCCCACGCCTCGACGTGTGCGGTGAGGTCGTCCCCGCGCGGGGTCCACGAGGCGCGCAGTTCGAGCTGCGCCCCGTCGCCCTGCGCCGCGAGGTCGCCGTAGCCGCGGGAGATGATCTTGGTCGCCGTGCCCGAGGCGTGGTCGTAGGTCGCACCGTGCGCCGCGAGGGCGTCGACCAGCCAGCTCCACGTCACGTCGGCGACGAACTCGTCGACACCGATCTCGGGTTCGAGCGGTGCCTGGGCGAAGGTCACGATGCGGAACGACCCGCCCCAGCCCTCGGGTTCGTCCGGGTCGTGCAAGGCGATGAACCGACCGGTGCCGAGGTCGGAGTCGATGCCGTGCGCCGCCCCCGAGACGTCCGCCGCCAGGGCGATCGAGAACGGGGCGATGCGCGACGGCGAGGGGATCTCGGTGACGGTCGTCTCGGCGCGCGCGCCGCCGGACGCCACGAACGCACGGAGCCGCGCGAAGGCGTCGGGCTCTCGGGTTTCGGACACGAATGCAGACTAGGCTCCGGACCATGTCCCGATCCGCGCGACCCGCCGAGGACGTCGTCCAGGAGACCGCACGATCGGCCGGGTTCGTCGCACTGGGAGCGGGCATCGCAGCGGCCGCCGTCACCACCGCGGTGATCGGCGGGTTCGTCGCGGCGGTGGCCCGAGCGGTGGTCACCCCCGACCGCAAGCGCACCGAACGCGTCCCGATCCACGCCGTCGACCCCGTGCGGCGGACGGTGACGCTCGAGCGCACCGCGGACACCGAACTGCAGGGCCGCTACAGCCTCTGGTTCGGCGGCGGGACCGGGCACATGCGCGTCGGCGAGGTCCTCGGCACCACCGACACGACCGTCACCCGCCGCATCATCGCCATCGACGCCGGCGACCCCACCGCGGCCCGCCGGGGTCGGTGGGGCGGCTGGTTCTACCTGACCCCGGGGGAGCTCGACGTCCCGGTCGAGGACATCGACGTCCCCACCCCGAACGGCCCCGCACCCGCCTGGGTGGTCCGCGCCGACGACCCGGACGCGCCATGGGCCGTCCTCGTGCACGGTCGTGGGGTGACCCGCGCCGAGACGATCCGCGCGGTGCCGGTCTTCCGGGCGGCGGGGTACTCCGTGGTGCTGGCGAGCTGGCGCAACGACGGCGTCGCCCCGCGGAGCGTCGACGGCCGTTACGGCCTCGGCAGCACCGAGTGGGAGGACATCGACGCGGTCCTCCGCTGGCTCGCCGGGCAGGGCGCGTCGAGCGTCGTCCTGATGGGCTGGTCGATGGGCGGCGCGGTCGTGCTGCAGACCCTGGTCCGGTCGGCGTTCGCGGACCTCGTGGACGGTGTCGTGCTCGAGTCGCCCGTGGTCGACTGGCACGCGGTGCTCAAGTCGCAGAGCCAGCTGCTCCGCCTGCCGCGGCCCGTCCGGAAGGTCGCGCAGCGCCTCCTCCGCACCCCGGTCCTGCACCGGCTCACGGGCCTGCGGCAGCCGGTCGACCTGCGGCAGCTCGACATGGTCGCGCGGGCCGACGAACTGCACGTGCCGATCCTGCTCATGCACAGCGACGACGACGGGTTCGTCCCGTCGTCCGCGTCGCACGCCCTCGCCGAGGCCCGGCCCGACATCGTGCGGCTCGAGGTGCAGACGACCGCCCGGCACACCAAGCTCTGGAACCACGACGCCGACTGGTTCGACGCCCGCATCCTCGCGTGGCTGACCGAGGTGGTCCAGCGAGACGGCGCGGCCAACGCGCGGTAGACGCATCCACAGACGGACGGGAGGCGGGGGGGGCCCGGGGGCCCCCCCCCCCCCCCCGGGGGGGGGGGGGGCGGGCACCCCCCCCCCGGGGGGGGGGGCGGGGGGGGGTTTTGTGGGGGTTGAACCCCCCCCAACACAAAGA
>NZ_JAVDSI010000027.1:0-21678 GCF_031455235.1 Curtobacterium sp. 320
CGGCCGTGCGCCCCCCCCCGGGCGGCCCCCCGCCACCCTCTACGCCCCAAACCCCCGGGGGGCCCCCCCCCCGGGGGGCCCCCCCCCCCCCCGGGGCGGGGGGGGGGGGGCCCCGCGGCCCCCGCGCCTCCCGTCATGTCCGTGACCGGGTCCTAGGACTCGATCTCGCCCTGCGGCGTGTCCGTCGCCTCGACGGCGGCCGCGCCGGCGAGGACTTCCTCGCGACCCGGCTGACGCCCGGTCTCGAACTGGAACTCGCCACCGGTGAAGTCGACCTTCACGTGGTCGCCGGCCGTGAGCTCACCCTGCAGGATGTGCTCGGACAGCTGGTCCTCGACCTCGTGCTGCATCGCGCGGCGGAGCGGGCGGGCACCGAGTGCCGGGTCGAACCCGACCTTGATGAGCTGCTCCTTGGCGGCGAGCGTGAGCTCCACCGTCATGTCGCGGTCGAGCAGGCGGTCCGCCAGGCGCTTCACGAAGAGGTCCACGATCTGCAGCAGCTCGGGCTGCGAGAGCTGCGGGAACACGATCGTGTCGTCGACGCGGTTGAGGAACTCGGGCTTGAAGTGCTTCTTGAGCTCCTCGTTCACCTTCGAGCGCATGCGGTCGTAGCCGACACCGGAGTCACCCTCGACCTGGAAGCCCACCGGGCCACCGGCGATGCCCTGCGAACCGAGGTTCGTGGTCATGATGATGACGGTGTTCTTGAAGTCGACCACGCGGCCCTGACCATCGGTCAGACGACCCTCTTCGAGGACCTGCAGCAGCGAGTTGAAGATGTCCGGGTGGGCCTTCTCGATCTCGTCGAAGAGGACCACGGAGAACGGCTTGCGGCGCACCTTCTCGGTGAGCTGGCCGCCCTCCTCGAACCCGACGAACCCGGGAGGGGCACCGAAGAGTCGCGAGACGGTGTGCTTCTCGCCGAACTCCGACATGTCGAGGGAGATCAGCGCACCCTCGTCGTCGAAGAGGAACTCGGCGAGCGCCTTGGCGAGCTCGGTCTTCCCGACGCCCGTGGGGCCGGCGAAGATGAACGAGCCGGAGGGACGGTTCGGGTCCTTCAGGCCGGCGCGGGTGCGGCGGATGGTCTTGGAGAGGGCCGAGATGGCCTCTTCCTGACCGATGACGCGCTCGTGCAGTGCCTTCTCCATGAAGACGAGCCGCGAGGTCTCCTCTTCGGTGAGCTTGAACACCGGGATGCCCGTGGCCTGCGCCAGGACCTCGGCGATGATGCCCTCGTCGACGGTGCCGGACGCGGCGACGTCACCCGCACGCCACTGCTTCTCGAGGCGGAGACGCTCGCCGAGGAGCTTCTTCTCCTCGTCACGGAGCGAAGCGGCCTTCTCGAAGTCCTGCTCCTCGATCGCGGCTTCCTTCTGCCCGCGGACCGCCGAGATCTTCTCGTCGAACTCGCGGAGCTCCGGCGGCGCCGACAGGATCGACAGGCGGAGACGTGCACCGGCCTCGTCGATCAGGTCGATCGCCTTGTCCGGCAGGAAGCGATCTTGCACGTAGCGGTCCGCGAGGTTCGCCGCGGCGACGATCGCGCCGTCGGTGATGGACACCTTGTGGAACGCCTCGTACTTGTCGCGCAGGCCCTTGAGGATGTTGATCGCGTGGGGCAGCGACGGCTCGTTGACCTGCACCGGCTGGAAGCGACGCTCGAGTGCGGCGTCCTTCTCGAAGTGCTTGCGGTACTCGTCGAGCGTGGTGGCACCGATGGTCTGGAGCTCACCGCGTGCGAGCAGCGGCTTGAGGATGGAAGCGGCGTCGATCGCGCCCTCGGCAGCACCGGCACCCACGAGGGTGTGGATCTCGTCGATGAAGACGATGATGTCGCCGCGGGTGCGGATCTCCTTCGTGACCTTCTTGAGGCGCTCCTCGAAGTCACCGCGGTAACGGGACCCGGCGATGAGCGACCCGAGGTCGAGCGAGTAGAGCTGCTTGTCCTTCAGCGTCTCGGGCACGTCGCCCTTGACGATCGCCTGGGCGAGGCCCTCGACGACGGCGGTCTTGCCCACGCCGGGCTCACCGATCAGGACGGGGTTGTTCTTGGAGCGGCGGGAGAGGATCTGCATGACCCGCTCCATCTCCTTCTCGCGGCCGATGACCGGGTCGAGCTTGCCGTCGCGCGCCGCCTGGGTGAGGTTCCGACCGAACTGGTCGAGGACCTGCGAACCCTGCTGGGCGTTCTGCTGCTGCTCGCCGCCGACGGCGACCGCTTCCTTGCCCTGGTAGCCGGACAGGAGCTGGATGACCTGCTGACGGACGCGGTTGAGGTCCGCGCCGAGCTTGACGAGCACCTGGGCGGCGACGCCCTCGCCCTCGCGGATGAGGCCGAGGAGGATGTGCTCGGTGCCGATGTAGTTGTGGCCGAGCTGCAGCGCCTCGCGCAGGGACAGCTCGAGCACCTTCTTGGCGCGCGGCGTGAACGGGATGTGCCCGGTCGGCTGCTGCTGGCCCTGCCCGATGATGTCCTGGACCTGCTCGCGGACGGCATCGAGCGAGATGCCGAGCGACTCCAGCGCCTTGGCGGCGACGCCCTCGCCCTCGTGGATGAGGCCGAGGAGGATGTGCTCGGTGCCGATGTAGTTGTGGTTGAGCATCTTCGCTTCTTCTTGAGCGAGGACGACAACACGACGGGCTCGGTCGGTGAATCTCTCGAACATGTGCTCTCCCTTGCCGGGCTCGTGGAAGTCCGGTGACGTACATCGAGAGTAACCAGCGCACCCCGGGTGGTCTGCCCCTGTTCGCCGTGGGCGTGACCTCGTTGCGTCCGGTGAACAGGGGACGGTCGGGAGGCGCGGTGCGGGTCCGCCCAGGAGCCTGCGCCCGGTGGTGCTCACGGGGGTCGCGCGGCGGGTCGCGCCGGGTGTCGGGTCGGCGCGGGCCGCGGGCCGCGGGTCGGCGCGGGGCGGGTGCGGGGTGCGTCAGGCGCGTCGTGCGGCGCGACGCAGGGCGCGGCGGAAGCGGCGCGGGTCGACACCGAGACCGTCGAGGACGTCGTGCGCGGCCCCCGTGAACGGGTCGTCGATGCCGTCGAGCACCGCGAGCAGCACGTGGTGCGGTCGGACGCGTTCCGCCGGGCCGGCGAGCTGTGCGGCGCGTGCCAGCACCCGCGCCGCGGCCGGCGTGCACGTGACCCGGTCGGGCGAGACCGGCCCGGGTGCCCCGGCGCCGACGAAGGCACTGCTGGCGGTGCGGACGCGGTCCGGCGTGACGCCGTGCGCGTCGAGGACGTCGAGGAAGCGGGGCATCCCGCTGCAGAGCGTGACCGCGGCGACGAGGAGGTGTTCGGCGTCGAGGAAGCCGAACCCGGTCTCCAGTGACTCCTGTTCCGCGAGGAGCACGATCTCGCGTCCGTGCCGAAGTGTGGGCAGGGCGACGGAGAGCGTGGCGATCTGCATACATGCAGAATATCTCATGTGTGAGCGGTCCGCCAGAGGAGATCCCGGGCGCGATCGGTACGATCGCGACCATGGAGCAGCCCGTCGTCGGACTCGTCGTCCACCCGACCAAGAACGTGCAGGAGTCCGTCGCGACCCTGCAGCGCTGGAACGCCTCCG
Organism: Curtobacterium sp. 320; assembly: GCF_031455235.1. Taxonomy (NCBI): domain Bacteria; kingdom Bacillati; phylum Actinomycetota; class Actinomycetes; order Micrococcales; family Microbacteriaceae; genus Curtobacterium; species Curtobacterium sp. 320. Next base: position 3,567 of record NZ_JAVDSI010000027.1, read on the forward strand.
GCCGCGGACGCCTCGTCGCCCGCCGCGCCGACGTCCAGCGCATCGGCGGCGGGGTCGACGTGATCGGGGACGAGGACTTCACGGAGGAGGTCGACCTCGTCGTCGCACTCGGCGGGGACGGCACGATGCTCGGGGCCATGCGGCTCGTGGCGAAGCGTCCGGTGCCGGTGCTCGGGGTCAACTACGGCAACGTGGGCTTCCTCGTCGAGATCGAGCCGCCCGAGCTCGAGGTCGCGCTCGAGCGACTGTCCGCCGGCGACTACCAGCTCGAACCGCACCACGCCCTCGAGGCCCGGCTGTTCTGGAGCGGAGCCCGCACCGACTACCTCGCGTTCAACGACCTCACGATCGTGCGACGACCGGGCGCCGGCCAGGTGTCCGCGGACCTCAGCGTCGGCGGGCTCGGGTACGGGTACTACCGGGCGGACGCCATCGTCGCCGCGACCCCTGCCGGGTCCACCGCGTACAACTACGCCGCCGGCGGCCCCGTCCTCTCCCCCGCGCTGTCCGGCTCCGTCGTGACCCCGGTCGCGCCGATGGCCGGGATCGACCGTGCCGTGGTCCTCGCCGCTCGCGAGCGCTACCGGTTCGACATCGCCGAGGGCACCCGCAGCGCAGCGCTCGAGGTCGACGGACTCGTCGTCGGCGAGGTCGCCACCGGTGCGCAGATCGACGTGCGGCTGCGGAAGGACGCCGGCAGCGTGGTCCGACTCGACGCCGAGCGCCACGGGCGGACCGGACGCGTGAAGCTCAGCCTGCTCGACCTGCCCGTGCGACCGGACCAGCTCATCGAGCTCATCCCCCAGGACCTCCGCCAGAAGCTCGGGCGCGAGGTCGAGGAGTAGCGGACCGCGCCCTGCGCCCGGCGCACCGCTCGGTTCCGGGAACGTGAATGGCCCGCTCACGCCGAAGCGCGAGCGGGCCGTCCCATCACCCCACCGGATCGTCTTCCCACAGAACGACCCGGTTCCCCGTGCCGACACTCACGCGCCGGCCGAAGTCCGCTGACCTAGTCGGTCAGGTACAGCTGCATGTCCTGCGAGACCGCCTTGGCGAAGAGCCGCAGCTTGGCACGGGACTCCACACGGCTGACCGCCTGGCGGGTCGTGTGGACGATCTTCGAGATCTCGTCGAGCGTCATCGGCTTGTCGTCGTCGAGGCCGTAGCGCATGCGGATCACGTTCGCCTCGTCGCTCGGCAGTTCGGCGACGATCGAGCGGATGTCGCGGTGGAGCAGCGTCGTCTCGGTCAGCTCGTTCGGGGACGCGGCGTCCTCGTCCTCGATGAAGTCGCCGAGCTCGCTGTCGTCCGAGTCGCCGACCACCGTGTGGATCGACACCGGCTCGTGCGAGCGGCCCTTGAGGTCGACGAGCTCGTCGACGCTCATGCTCAGCTCGGCCGCGACCTCGTCCGGCATGGGCGCGCGGCCGAGGTCGACGGTGAGGTCGCGCTCGGTGCGGGAGATCTTGTTGATCAGCTCGACCGTGTGGACCGGGATGCGGATCGTGCGGGCCTTGTCGGCGAGACCGCGGGAGATCGCCTGACGGATCCACCAGGTGGCGTACGTCGAGAACTTGTAGCCCTGCGTGAAGTCGAACTTCTCGACCGCGCGGACCAGGCCGAGGTTGCCTTCCTGGATGACGTCCATGAAGGGCAGGCCGCGCTGCGAGTAGCGCTTGGCGATGCTCACGACGAGGCGGAGGTTCGAGGTGATCATGCGCTCCTTGGCGCGCTCACCGTCACGGACGAGCCAGCGCAGTTCACGCTGCAGGGTCTTCGCGAGGCCCTTCTCGGTGGCGAGCTTCTCCCCGGCGAAGAGGCCGACCTCGATGCGGCGGGCGATCTCGGCTTCTTCCTCGGCGGTGAGGAGCGAGAGGCGGCCGATGTGGCGGAGGTAGTCACCCACCTGGTCGACCGAGGCGCCGCGGACACCCGCGAGCTGCTCGTCGGCCTCGACCTCGGTGTCGAGCGTGGTGGTCTCGACCGCGGTGACCGGAGCCGTCGCTGCGGTCGTCTTCTTGGTGCGACGTGCGGTGGTGCCGGTGGTCGTCGTCTTGGGTGCTGCGGTTGCGATCGTCATGATGACTCCCTGCGTTCGACGGGTGATGACCTCGTTGGGGGTGTCACGAGTAAAGCGTTCCGGAGGTGTACCCCACAAACCGATCGGATCGATTCTCAGGCTTCTCCGTGCTTCACCATGGATACCGTCCCCCGAGGGGTACAGCCTGTCGTCAGTCTGGTCCCCCGCATGGTCGAGAATCAAGGGGATTTCGCCGTGTTTCCGGCGTTGCATCGATGTTTCTTGCTCGTTTCCGATCCTGTACCCCGGGCCGCCGCGTCCAGTGGACACAAAAAAGGGGTACGGCGGTCCGGATCGTGGCGATCCGGTCGTCGTACCCCGAAAACCGAACGGGCGGGGGTCACCAGGAGGGCTCGAGCCACCCCTCGCGACGCTTCGAGACCTCGAGGTCGGCGTCTCGGTCGAACTCGTCGTACTCGCTCTCGATGTCGCCGACGAGGCTGCGGCCGGTGAAGACGCCCCCGCGGTTCGCGAGGACACCACCGGAGATGATCTGCGTGATGGACATGCGGACGATGCTCACCCCGGCAGACGACGTCGGGGTGAACGGCCGGTGACGGTGTCCGGACGCTCAGACGTCGATGTCGTCGTCGTCGCCCTCACCGTCGGGCCACACGGTGTCGTCGCGAGCGGGATCCGCGACCGCCGGGTGCCCGAAGGCGTCATCGGGATCGAGGTCGGCGAGGTCGGGGTCGGGCTCGGGCTCGGGGTCCCTGCCGTCCGGGGTCGCGCGCATGCACGCCAGGGTCGCACCGCGCGGTGAACACCAGGTGACGTCGGCCGCGGGCGGCCTGTTGATCGGGAGCGGGTTACTCCGCAGAGGCAGGCGCCGGTGCCGGCACGCCGTGCTCACGCTCGAAGCGGGCACGCTCCTCGGCCTCGACCTTGGCGTACGCGGCACGCTCGGTGCGGTCGGCCCGCATGATGGCACGCATCACGAACCAGAAGATGAGGCCGACCACGACGGTCGGCGTCAGGGCGAAGATGATCCCGGTCACGACTCCATGCGGCACCCGAGCATCCTAACCCCCGGCACGGCGCCGCCAGCTGGGTCCTACTTCACCAACGGGAACAGGATCGTCTCGCGGATGCCCAGGCCCGTGATGGCCATGAGGAGCCGGTCGATGCCCATGCCCATGCCGCCCGACGGCGGCATCGCGTGCTCGAGTGCCCGCAGGAACTCCTCGTCGACGCGCATGGCCTCGAGGTCGCCGCCCGCAGCGAGCTTCGCCTGCTCGACGAACCGCTCCCGCTGCACGACCGGGTCGACGAGCTCGGAGTACGCCGTCGCCAGCTCGAAGCCACGGACGTAGAGGTCCCACTTCTCGACGATGCCCGGGCGGCTGCGGTGCTCGCGGGTCAGCGGCGAGGTGTCGACCGGGAAGTTCATCACGAACGTCGGACGGTCGAGCGAGTCGATGACGAAGTGCTCCCAGAGCTCTTCGACGTACTTGCCGTGCGTGGCGTGCGCGACCTCGACGCCCTCGGCATCGGCGAGCGCCCGTAGCTCGGACAACGGCGTCTCCGGGGTGATCTCGCGCCCGGCCGCCTCGGACAGCGACCCGTACATGTCGATGCGCGGCCACTCGCCGCCGAGGTCGTACGTCGTGCCGTCCGCCCAGGTGACCTCGAGCGAGCCGCCGGTCACCGCACGCGCGGCGTTCTGCACGAGCTCCTGGGTCAGGTCGGCCATCTGCTCGTAGTCGCCGTACGCCTGGTAGGCCTCGAGCATCGCGAACTCGGGCGAGTGCGTCGAGTCGGCGCCCTCGTTGCGGAAGTTCCGGTTCACCTCGAACACCCGGTCGATGCCGCCGACGACGGCGCGCTTGAGGAAGAGCTCCGGCGCGATGCGGAGGTACAGCTCGGTGTCGAACGCGTTCGAGTGCGTGACGAAGGGGCGCGCCGAGGCACCGCCGTGCTGGGTCTGCAGCATCGGGGTCTCGACCTCGAGGTAGTCGTGACCAGCGAAGGTCTGCCGGAGCGACGACATCACCGCGGCACGGGCGCGGACGGTGGCCCGGGCCTCCTCGCGCACGATGAGGTCGAGGTAGCGCTGGCGGACCCGCGTCTCCTCGTTGAGTCCGTTGTGGAGGTTCGGCAGCGGCAGGATCGCCTTGGCCGCGATCTGCCAGTCGTCGACCATGATCGACAGCTCGCCCCGCCGCGAGGAGATCACCCGGCCGTGCACGAACACGTGGTCGCCGAGGTCGACGAACTCCTTCCAGCGCGCGAGCGACTCCTCGCCCACCTCGGCGAGGGACACCATCGCCTGGATGCGGGAGCCGTCGCCGGACTGCAGGGACGCGAAGCAGAGCTTGCCGGTGTTGCGCGAGAACACGATGCGGCCGGCGATCCCGACGACGTCCTGGGTCTCCTCGCCGGTCTCGAGGTGCGCGTACTGCGCACGGACCGCGGGGATGGTGGTGGTGACCGGCAGGCCGGCCGGGTACGCCTCGATCCCCGACTCGAGGAGCTTCGCCCGCTTGTCGAGCCGGACCTGTCGCTGCTCGCTGGTCTCCGCCGCGGCGATCTCGGCGGCGGAGGGCTCGGTGGCGGGTGCGGTCTCGTCGGTCATGCTGGTGCGGCTCCGATGGTCGTGGGGGTCCCCGAAATCGTACAGCGCGGCCGGACTAGAGCGTCGCCTGCCCGTCGGCCGCCGCGAGCGCGTTGTCGACGGCCGTGCGGACCAGTGCGCCGAGGACCCGGCCCGGGTACTCGACCCCGATGCCGGACAGCGTGCCGGCGGACTGGTCGACGATCGCGGTCGAGAAGCTCACCGCGGCGCGGACGGCGTCGGCGTAGGCGGGGCGGTCCCGCTCGGTGACGACGAACGGCTCCGCACCCATCTCGACGACGAGCGCCTGGGCGATGGGGAGCACGGGCGACGGTGCGGTCACGGCGCAGTACGCGTCACGGAGCCGAACGAGGTCGACGCTGGTGCCCGTGAACGCCATCGCGGGGTGGATCGCGAGCGGGATCGCCCCCGCGGCCATCGCCGGTGCGAGGATGCCCACGCCGTGGTCCGGGCTGGTGTGCACGACGAGCTGCCCCGGCTGCCAGATCCCTGCGTCCGCGAGTCCCTGCACGAGGTCGGCCAGCTGGTCGTCCGGCACGGCGAGGAGCACGAGTTCGCTGCGCTCGACGAGGTCCGGGGTCTCGAGGACGGGTGCGCCGGGGAGCATCGCCTCGGCGCGGTCGCGTCCGGCCTCGGACACGGCCGTCACACCGACGACGGCGTGCTCGGCGTTCGCGAGCGCTGCTCCGAGGACGGGTCCGACCCGTCCGGCACCGAGGACGCCGACTCCCAGCCGCCCCGCCCTCACCGCGCGGCTCCCGGCGGCGGGGTGTCGCCCCAGGGCGATCCAGGAGGCACGGTGCCGGTCGGCCGCACCGGCTCGGCGCCGCCGGGTGCGCGCTCTGGCGACGACTGCTCGCGGTCCACCGCGTCCACTCGTCGTCCTGGTGACCACTCCGGGGCCGCGGCCGGCGCGACGGGGGCGAGCCGCGCCTCCCGTTCGCGCCACCGGTGGGAGGTGTCGGCCGCAGCCGCCTCGACCGCGCGGGCCGAGGTGTCCGACCACAGCTGCTGCGCGTCCCGCGCGTCCAGCGCACCGATGCTCGCGGAGACCGGGCCCTGCACGGTCTGCACGTGCACCGACGCGAGCCGCAGTGCACGCTCGAGCGGCCCCTGCGAGACCTTGACGCTCTGCACGCGCGGCAGCGGCACGATGACCAGCGAGCGCCAGACGGCACCGAGCCGGAGCAGGACGGCGCCCGGGACGAAGCGGTAGCCGTTGCGGCGGAACGCGAACGGGCGGAGCCAGGCGCCCCGGCGCGGGGAGTGCACGAACCCGCCGCGGTCGCCCGTGGTGGTGAGGCTGTCGTCGACGACGTCGACGGCCTCGGCCGAGCCCTCGCGGAGCTGCTCCTGCGAGGCGGCGGGACCGGCGACGGCGGTGCCGACGAGGCCGGGGAGGATGATGTCGAGGACCTCGCGGACGTCGCGCGCGGTACCGACCGGCAGGACGATCGACGAGACCTGCTGGTTGTTCGAGGCCCCGTTGCCGGCGTTCGTCGCACGGTTGATCCGGACGTCCCACCAGCCGAACGGCCGCCAGAGCAGCGGCTGCGCGACGCTCACGGCGTGGATGCGGCCGGGCGGCAGGGTCTCGTTCGAGGTGGACACGAGCCCGAAGCCGATCCGGATGCCGTCGCGGGTCTCGGCGATCGTGTACTGGAGCGAGCGGGAGAACTTCCGGACGTAGTACCCGCCGGCGCCGATCACCGCGGGGAACAGGCCGAAGAGGATCCCGTACTCGCCGGTGAGCGCCACGCTGACGATCATCGCGGCGACCGCGGCGAGGATGAACACCGTCGTGCCGGAGAGCAGCATCGACGCGATGAGCCGGCCGGGGTGCACCTTCACGATGCGCGTCGCGCGGACCGCGGCGGGGTCGAGTTCCGGCGAGAAGATCTCGTCGACACGGTCCTGCAGCACGCCGTTCGACGCCCGGGCCGGGTCGTGCTGCCGCTCGTCGTCCTTCGCCCCGGAGGCGAGCACGAGGATGCGCTGCCGCAGGTCGTCCGCAGCCGTGACCCCGAGGTAGGCGAGCTGCACGTTCGCGTCGTTGCCGGCCTGGGCGATCTCGAGCTTGGCGGTGCCGAAGATCCGCGGGATGAGCGGCCGCGAGATGTTGATGCCCTGGATGCGGTCCAGCCGGGCCTTGCGGTTCGTCCGGAAGAGCACGCCCGAGCGGACCTCGACGATCTCGCCGGTCACCCGGAACTCGTGCATGCGCCAGGAGAGGGTGAACAACGCAAGGAGTACCAGCAACAGCACAGCCACGCCGAGCAGCACCCAGCCGACGACGCCGTGCTCGTAGACGTACCGCACGGGGTCGCCGTCGTCCTGCGGGCCACCGCCGGGGATGAAGAACTCGACGAGCTGGTCCCGCAGGCTGTTCAGCACGTAGCCGAGGATCACGATGAGGAAGATGCCGCCCTTGAGCAGCGGCGTCAGCGGGTGCATGCGGTGCCACTCGCCGTCGGTGAGCGGCGCGGCAGCGGCGGCGTTGCCCCGGTGCGGCGGAGCGGGCGGCGGCGGGCCGGGTCGGAAGGTCATGCGGCCCTCCTAGAGCCCGGCGCGGCGGGACTCGGCGAGCTCGACGAGCCGGTCGCGCAGCTCGTCGGCGTCGGCGAAGGGGATGCCGGGGATCCGGACGTTGGTCGACGCGGCCGCCGTGACGAACTTCAGCTCGCTCATGCCGAGCACCCGGTCGAGCGGCCCGCGGTTGACGTCGACGAGCTGCATGCGGCCGTACGGGACGGCGGTGAACCGCTGCCACATCAGGCCGCGCCGGAGGACGAGGTCGTCGTCACGGAGGGCGTACCCGATCGCCCGCACCCGTCGCGGCGTCAGGATGGCGGTCACGAGGGTGACGATCGCGACCGCGATGCCGATCAGCGTCCAGACGGTGCCGGCCGTGCCGGAGAACCCGCCGCTGACGACGCCGATGATGACGCAGCCGGCCGTCACCACGAGCCCGATCACGATCGTCGTGACGAGCTCGGTCCAGACGAGCTTGGGCGACACCCGGGTCCAGGTGGTGCCGGTCAGTCCCAGACCGGGCTCGTCGAGTCGTTCACGCGGCATCGCGGGCCTCCTGCGGTCGGGTCGTGCTGGGTGCACCGGGTCGGTGCGCGTGCGTCGTGCCGCTCCGGTGTCGGTGCGCCGGCGTCATGTCGCCCCGGTGTCGGTGCGCCGGCGTCGTGCCGCCCCGGTGTCAGTGCGCCTGCGTCGTGCCGCCCCGGGGGAGGTCGTCGTCGTCATCGTCCCCAGGAGGAGCGATGCACATGCGTTCGGCGACGAGTGCGCACACCGTCAACACGAGTCCACCCCCGACCGCCACGGCGTTCGGCAGGACCGAGCCTAGCGAAGGGAAGGCCGAGCGGGTCAGGAGGTACACGAGCAGGCCCGCGCCGAACCCGCCGAACAGCGAGCCCGCGATGCTCGACGCCTTCGCGAGCACCACGACGCGGATCGCGTAGAGCGGGTCGACGGGGTGCGACCGGGACGCGCCGTCGCGAGCGTGCCGACGGACCGGCCGGGCCATCAGGACGACGGCGATGCCGATGAAGGCGAGGGTGACGCCGAGGGGTGTCGCGAGGAACAGCGTCGGCGCCTGCCGCGACGCCAGGACGGCGTCGAGGGCGAAGCCGGCGACCGCCGCGACGACGGCGACGCTGAGCAGGGTGGAGGCGCGGGTGGGCTTCACGAATCGCTCGTCTCTGGCCTGGAGGCGCGGGTCGGCTCGTCGAAGAGGCGCGGCTCGTCGACGCGCTCCGTGTCGTCCCCCACCCGCTCGAGCAGGTCGGCGACCGGCCCGACGCCCGGCAGGACGGCGTCCGGGTCGGCGTCGTGCCACGGCGCGAGCACGAACGCCCGCTCGCCGGCTCGCGGGTGCGGCACCGTCAAGGTCACGGTGTCGAGGGACAGGTCGTCGTACGCCACGAGGTCGAGGTCGAGCGTCCGGTCGCCCCAGCGGACCTCGCGCGTGCGGCCGTGGGTGTCCTCGATGCCATGCAAGGCGTCGAGGAGTTCCTGCGGCTCGAGGTCGGTGTCGACGACCACGACGGCGTTCCGGTACCGGGGCTTCGTCGTGTCCGGGCCGTCGAGCGTGACGGCGACCGACTCGACCTCGCGGCTGGAGGCCACCGGACGCACCCCGGGGAGGGCGACGATCGCGGCGGCGGCGGCGCGCAGGGTGCTCCCCCGGTCGCCGAGGTTGGCGCCGAGGGCGACGACCGCCCGGCTCACTCTTCTTCCTCGACGTCGGACCCGGCGGCACGGACGCCGCCACGGGTCCGGCGGATCGTGATCGACACGTCGGTGAACGGCACCGTGATGGGCGCCTGCGGCTTGTGCACCGTGACCTCGGTCGCCAGGGCCGCACGGTGCGTCAGCACAGCGGCGGCGATGCGCTCGGCGAGGGTCTCGATGAGGTCGACCGGGTCGCGCTCGATCTCGGCGACGACCTGCTCGGCGAGCACGCCGTAGTGCACGGTCTCGTCGAGGTCGTCGGAGCCGGACGCGGCGCGGGCGTCGACCTCGACGGCGACGTCGACCACGAAGTCCTGGCCGTCGGCGCGCTCGTGGTCGAAGACCCCGTGGTGGCCGCGTGCGCGGACCCCGGTCAGTCGGATGGTGTCCCTCACGATCGAGCTGCCCTCCAGGCGTCCCAGACGTCGAGCACGGCACGGGTCGGTGCCGGGTCGTGCACGCGCACACCCCACGCCCCGCGCTCGGCGGAGAGCAGGCTGATGGCGGCGGTGGCGAGGTCGCGCTCCTTCGGGGCGGCGCCGGCAGCGCTGCCGACCCCGTCGAGGAAGCGCTTGCGCGAGGCGGCGACGAGCACCGGCAGGCCGATCGACGCGAACCGCTCGTAGCCCGCCAGGATCTCCCAGTTCTGCACGCCCTGCTTGGCGAAGCCGAGGCCCGGGTCGATGACGACCTGTTCCTGGCGCACCCCGAGGACGATGAGCTCGGCGACGCGGAGTTCGACCTCGCGCCGGACCTCGTCGACGGCGTGCACGTACTCGGCGTTGCGGTACATCCGGTCGCTGTGCCCACGCCAGTGCATGACGACGAACCCGGCACCCGTGTCACGGACGACGCGCGCCATGTCGTCGTCGGCCAACCCACCGGAGACGTCGTTCACGATGGCGGCGCCGAGGTCCACCGAACGCTCGGCGGTCGAAGCGTTCATCGTGTCGACGCTCACCGTGATGCCCTCGGCCACGAGCTGCTGCACGACCGGGAGCACCCGCTGCTGCTCGACCTCGACGGGGACGCGCTCCGACCCCGGCCGGGTCGACTCCCCACCGACGTCGACGATGTCGGCCCCGGCGGCGACGAGTTCCCGGGCGTGCTGCACCGCGGCGTCGTACGCCTGGTGCAGCCCGCCGTCGCTGAAGGAGTCCGGCGTGACGTTGAGGATCCCCATCACTCGGGTCCGGTCGTCGGTCGGCGCACCGCGATCGCGGTCGCGCCGCCGACCGGTCACGATCTCCGGCACCGGTGCTGGTGCCCGGAGGTCGATCGCGACCGTCGGCGGCTCGGCTGCTGCTGCCCGCGCCTGGCTCACCTCGGCGAGCCGACGCGAGCGCCTCGTCGGCAGGTCCGTCATGCCGGCCTACGCGGGGGCGATACCCGGGTTGCCGAAGGGACGGCGACGGGGCTTCGACGACTCGTGGTCGGACTGCTCGGACGCGGTCGAGGCGGCCTTGCCCGGCACCTCGATGGCAGGCAGGTTGCTCACCGGACGCTTGTCGCTGGAGAGCCACTGCGGCCGCTCCGGCAGCTTGCGGACGTCCTTGAAGATCTCGACCAGCTCCGGGGCGTCGAGCGTCTCCTTCTCGAGGAGCTCGCCGGCCAGACGGTCGAGGATGTCGCGGTTGTCGTTGAGCACCTGGTAGGCCTCGTCGTGCGCGGCCTCGAGCAGGGCACGGGTCTCGGCGTCGACCGTCTCGGCGATGTTCTCCGAGTAATCGCGGCTGGTCCCGCCGCTCATGTCGCGGCCGACGAACGGTTCGCTCGACCCGGAGCCGAGCTTGACGGACCCGACGGCACGGCTCATGCCGTACTCGGTGACCATCTTGCGCGCGGTGCCGGTGGCCTTCTCGATGTCGTTCGACGCACCCGTGGTCGGGTCGTGGAAGACGATCTCCTCGGCGACGCGACCACCCATGGCGTAGGTGAGCTGGTCGAGCAGTTCGTTGCGGGTGACGGAGTACTTGTCCTCGAGCGGGAGCACCATCGTGTAGCCGAGGGCACGGCCGCGCGGGAGGATCGTGATCTTCGTCACCGGGTCCGTGTGGCGCATGGCAGCGGCCGCGAGGGCGTGACCACCCTCGTGGTAGGCCGTGATGAGGCGTTCCTGGTCGGACATGATGCGCGTGCGTCGCTGCGGTCCGGCCATGACGCGGTCGACGGCTTCGTCGAGGGCGCGGTTGTCGATGAGCTGCGCGTTCGAGCGGGCCGTCAGGAGCGCGGCCTCGTTCAGGACGTTCGCCAGGTCGGCGCCGGTGAAGCCCGGCGTCTTGCGGGCGAGGAGCTCGAGGTCGACGCTCGCGGCGAGCGGCTTGCCCTTCGCGTGCACCTCGAGGATCTGCTGACGGCCGGCGAGGCCCGGGGCGTCGACGCCGATCTGGCGGTCGAAGCGACCGGGGCGGAGGAGCGCCGGGTCGAGGACGTCCGGACGGTTCGTCGCCGCGATGAGGATCACGTTGGTCTTGCCGTCGAAGCCGTCCATCTCGACGAGGAGCTGGTTCAGCGTCTGCTCGCGCTCGTCGTTGCCGCCGCCGATGCCGGCGCCACGGTGACGACCCACGGCGTCGATCTCGTCGATGAAGACGATGGCGGGCGAGTTCTGCTTCGCCTGCTCGAAGAGGTCGCGGACACGGCTCGCACCGACACCGACGAACATCTCGACGAAGTCCGAACCGGAGATCGAGTAGAACGGGACGCCCGCCTCACCGGCGACGGCTCGGGCGAGCAGCGTCTTGCCGGTTCCGGGAGGGCCGTACAGCAGCACGCCCTTCGGGATCTTGGCGCCGACGGCCTGGAACTTCGCCGGCTCCTTGAGGAACTCCTTGATCTCCTGGAGCTCCTCGATCGCCTCGTCGGCGCCCGCGACGTCGGCGAAGCTGACCTGCGGGTTCTCCTTGTTGTTCATCTTCGCCCGGGACTTGCCGAACTGCATGACCTTCGAGCCGCCGCCCTGGGCGTTGGCGAGGAGGAACCAGAACAGGGCACCGATGATGAGGAACGGCAGGAGGATGCCGAGCAGCGAGAGGAACCAGTTCGACTGCTGGACGGTGTCGTTGTAGCCCTTCGGCAGGTTCGCGTCGTTGACGGCCTGGATGACCTCTTCACCGCGCGGCGTCGAGTAGTAGAACTGCTCGTGCGCGTTGCCGTCCTTCAGGGTGAGGTCGACGCGCTGCTCGGTGGAGTTCACCACCACGGAGGAGACCTTGCCGTCGGAGAGCTGCTGGAGGCCCTTCTGCGTGTCGATCTGCTGCGTGCCGGACTGGCTGATGACAGCCCATCCGATCCAGATCCCCACGATCGCGATCAGCACGTAGATGTACGGCCCGCGAAGGATGCGCTTGAAGTCCATGTGATCCGGGCAGAGCGCCCGACACCTTTCTCTGCCGAAGTTGCGTGCTGATCAGCATACGGCTGCGATTCTGTGGCGAGAATGGGTGTCCTCTGCGGGCGAACTCCACCCGCCGCCAGGATCAGCTGTAGACGTGCGGTGCGAGCACCCCGACCCCGCGCAGGTTGCGGTAGCGCTCGTCGTAGTCCAGCCCGTAGCCGACCACGAACGCGTCCGGGATGTCGAAACCGACGTACTTGACGTCGACCTCGACCTTGGCCGCCTCAGGCTTGCGCAGCAGTGCGACGATCTCGACGCTCGCGGCCCCGCGGGACTCGAGGTTCTGCTTGAGCCACGACAGCGTCAGACCGGAGTCGATGATGTCCTCGACGATGAGGACGTCCCGCCCGTGCAGGTCGGTGTCGAGGTCCTTGAGGATGCGGACCACGCCGGACGACTTCGTGCCGGAGCCGTACGACGACACCGCCATCCAGTCCATGCGCGCCTGCATCTTGAGGTGGCGCGAGAAGTCCGCCATCACCATCACGGCACCCTTGAGGACACCGACGAGCAGTGGGTCGCGCCCCGCGTAGTCGGCGTCGACCACCGCGGCGAGCTCGGCGAGCTTGTCGTCGATCTGCTCGGGGGTGAAGAGGACTTCGGACAGGTCTGCCTGGACGTCGGAGAGTTCCACCACCCCAGCCTAACCGGCGGTGAAGGCCAGACGGTCGCCCGATCGCGACGCCTGCACGCCCGGCAGGTCGATCGGCCCCTGCCCGCTCCAGTCGGTGACGAGGCGGCACACCTCGAGCGTCTGCACGCGGGACAGCGTCACGCCGAACTCGCTCTCCACCGCCAGCCGCACGAGCCGCTGCCGGAGGGCCGGCGGGTTGGCCGCGAGCTCCCGCACGGACAGCGAGATGCCGGCCTCCGAGTGCTCGGCGAGGTCCTCGGCCATCTCCTCGGCGAAGTGATCGAGCGCGGCAGAGTCCTCGCGGAGCTGGTCGGCGGTGCGGGCGAGGGCCTCGGGCACACCGGCGCCGAGTTCGCGTTCGAGCGCGGGAAGGAGCACGTTCCGGACGCGGACGCGCGCGAAGGCCGGGTCCGCGTTCTGCGGGTCGTCCCACGGGGCGAGTCCGGCGGCGGCGCACGCCTGCCGCGTCGTGTGTCGACGGACGCCGAGGAGCGGCCGCCCGTAGGCCGGCCCCGCCTGGCGCCGCGTCAACGGCGCCATGCCGGACAGCGAGTCCGGGCCGCTCCCGCGGGCGAGGCCCAACAGCACGGACTCGGCCTGGTCGTCCAGCGTGTGTCCGAACAGCACGAGGGGTGACCCGACGTCGGACGCGACGAGCGCGATCGACGCGTGCCGCGCCTCCCGAGCCGCCGCTTCGGGACCGCCCGCGGAACCGACGGCGACACGACGGACGGTCACCGGTGCGAGTCCCAGCTCGGACGCCTGCCTGGAGGCGCGGCTCGCCACCGCCTCGGACCCCGCCTGGAGTGCGTGGTCGACGACCACCGCCCCTGCTCGCAGGTCCTGCTTCGGCGCCTCGAACGCGGTGGCCGCGGCGAGCGCGAGCGAGTCCGGTCCGCCGCTCAGAGCGACGAGCACGAGGTCTCCGGGGCGCACCGTGCCCTCGTCGAGCGCTCGCGCGAGCAAGGAGCGCACCGCGCGACGGGTGTCGGCGACCGCAGGGTCGAGCCGGGGACGCGGAGTGTTCACCCGGTAACGTTAGCCGCGCTTTCTTCCCGCACATCAGACCAGGAGCGCAACATGGCCGCGTACGACGTCGTCGTCGAGATCCCCAAGGGCAGCCGCAACAAGTACGAGGTGGACCACGAGACCGGTCGCGTGTACCTCGACCGCGTGCTGTTCACCTCGTTCGTGTACCCGACCGACTACGGGTTCTTCGAGAAGACCCTGGCCGACGACGGTGACCCCGTGGACGCGCTGCTGCTCCTCGAGTACCCGACGTTCCCCGGTGTGGGCGTCAAGGTCCGCCCGGTGGGCGTCTTCAAGATGAGCGACGAGGCCGGCAACGACGCGAAGGTCCTCGTGGTCCCCGCGAAGGACCCGCGCTGGGCGCACATCCAGGACATCTCGGACGTCGACGAGCAGACGAAGGCCGAGATCGCGCACTTCTTCGAGCGCTACAAGGACCTCGAGCCGAACAAGTGGGTCAAGGCCGAGGGTTGGGGCGACGCCGCCGAGGCCGAGGCGATCGTCACGGCCGGCCAGGCCGCGTACGTGCCCGCCGGTCACTGACGCTCCCGGTCCCGTTCCGGCTCGACCGGGACTGCACCGCCTGACGACGAGTGCGCACGATCCCTCGTGCGCACTCGTCGTTCTTGCGCGCGGCTAGAGCGAACCGCTCGGCCGTGCGACGTAGGGCAGCAGCTGGCCCGGGGTCCAGATCGCCCGCTCGAGCACGCCGCGCTGCGGGTTCGCCGCCTCGACCATCATGCCGTTGCCGGTGTAGATCGAGTCGTGGTACGCCTCGTTGACGGTGCCGTTGTACGAGTAGAAGAGGATGTCGCCGGGCTGCCGCTGTGACATCGGCACGAGGCGCCCGATCGACTTGAAGTAGTTGTACTGCCAGACGACGTTGTGCCCACCGGTGGCGATGCCCTGCGAGCTGTAGGCCATCATCACGAGGCCGGAGCAGTCCCACGTGTTCGGGCCCGCACCGCCGAACTGGTACGCGTCGCCGATCTGTGCCCGGGCGTAGGCGATCGCGCCGGCTGCCTTCGAGGGCGTGCTCGGTGCGGTCGGGGTCGTCGGGGTGGTGGGCGTGCTCGGCTTCGACGGGGTGGTCGGAGTGGTCGGGGTGCTCGGCTTCGACGGTGTGGCCGGGGTGCTGGGCTTGGTGCCGCCGGAGCTGCTGCCGCCGGTGGTGCCGCCGCCGGTGCTCGGCTGAGTGCTCGTGCCGCCGCCGGTGCCCGGCTGGGTGCTCGTGCCGCCGCCCGTGCTCGGCGTGCTGCTCGCGGCGCCCCCACCCGAGCCGGTGCCGGTGCCCGCGGCCGCGGTCGCCCCGGAGCCACCGGTGGTCGACGCGAGCTGCGCCTCCGCCCGCTTCGCCTGCTGCGCCGTCCAGTAGGCGGCCTCGGTGGCGACGCTCGTGCCCTTGAGGTACGCGAGCTGCTGCAGCACCTCGTCCTGCTGGTCCTGCTCACGCTGCACGCGGGCCTGCGCCGACGCCGCGGTGTCGTTCGCCTCGGCGAGGGCGGCCTTCGTCGTGTCCGTCGCCTTCGCGAGGGCCTTCGTCGCGGCGGACTGCTGCGCGGCGATCGCGTCGACGGTGTTCTGGTCCGCCTGGGCCTGGGCGAGGACGGTCGCGGAGCGCTCGGACAGGTGCGACATCGTGCCGACCCGGTAGAGCAGGTCCTTGGAGTCCCGCGAGTCGATGAGCATCGCCGCGGACAGGTCCCCGCCGCCGGTGCGCGACAGCTCGACCACGAGGCCGGCGACCTGCTGCGCGGAGGCGTCCGCCGTCCGTTCCGCCCGCTTGGACTGCGCGCTGAGGTCGTCCAGGGTCGCCTGCGCGTCCTGCTGCTGCGACGCCGCGAGGGCGTACGTCTGACCGGCCTGGAGCTCGGCGACCTGTGCGCTGTCGGCAGCGTCCTGCAGGGTCTGCAGCCGGGTGCTCAGCTCGTCGACGGTGGACTGGGCTTCGGCGGTGTTTGCCTTCGCCGCTCGCACGTCGTCCCAGCTCGGGGCGGACGGTGCCGCCTGGGCCGGGCCGGCGACCACGACGGAGAGACCGATCCCGAGGACGGCCACCACCGCGATCCCACAGGACAGGGTGCGAGCGGAGTGCTTCACGGCGTTCAGGGCCTTTCGGGCGCGCACACGGTCATACCGAGATCCCCCGCGCTGCCATGAAGGGGACCGGGTCGACGGCGGAACCGTTCACCCGGGTCTCGAAGTGGAGGTGGCAACCCGTCGACCACCCGGTCGAACCGACCTTGGCGATCTGCTGCCCGGCGGTGACGTGCTGGCCGACCGACACGAGCGTGCCGCCGTCGACGATGTGCCCGTACGCGGTCGAGATGCCGCCGCCGTTGTCGAGCACGACCTCGTTGCCGTAGCCGCCGCCGTTCGCCGCGAACGTCACCGTGCCGGACGCCGCCGCGTAGATCGGGGCGTAGCAGGCGGGAGCGAGGTCGACGCCGGCGTGCAGGGCGTAGTTCTTCGTGTACGGGTCGAGTCGGTAGCCGAACGGGCTCGTCTGGTACCCGCCGGTCGGGCGGACCCAGCCGGACGAGTTCGGCGAACCGCCACCGGTCCCGCCCTGGCTCGTCGCCGCGGCCTTCGCTGCCGCTGCCGCGATGCGGGCCAGCCGGGCCTTCTCCACCTGGACGCCCTTGTTGTAGCGCGCCTCGACGTTCTGCTCGCTCGTGGTCAGCAGGGTGAGCTGCGCCTCGAGTCGCTCCTTGTTGTCCGCCTGGGCGTCCACGGAGGACTGCGCCTGGTCAGCGGCGGTCTGTGCGGCCTGCATCTTCTGCTGTGCCTGGTCTGCGAGGTCGCCGAGGGCCTCCTTGGCGCGGTCCGCCTTGTCGGCGAGGCCCTGGGCCACACCGCGGTCCTGCGACGCCTGCGCGTAGATGCCGTCGGCCTGTTCGCTGAGCTTGGACATCGCACCGAGCTCGTACAGCAGGTCACCCGACTTCGTGGGGTGCGTGAGGATGTCGGTCGTGACGTCGTTCGCGCTCGCCCGCCCGAGCTGTGCCGCGAGCTGACCGGCCTGCGCCTCGGACGCGGTCGCGGTCTTCTCGGCGTCGTCCGCCTGGGACTGCAGCTTCTTCTGGGTCAGCGTCGCGTCGTCGTACTTCGTCTGCGCGGTCTGGTACGCCGTCCCGGCGGCCTCGGCGGACTTCTGCGCCGCGGAGGCCTTCGCCGTGAGGTCGGCGATGAGCCCCTTGATCTGGGTCACCTTCGCCTGCTGGGCCGATTTCGACGCCTTGGCCTTCTCGACGTCCGACCAGCTCGGGTACGACGCCGCACTGGCCGAGGTCACCGGGGCGAGGGCCGCGAGGGTGCCAGCGGTGAGCGCGACGGCGACCGCGGCGGCGATGAAGCGGCGGCGGGGACGGGGGCGGAGTGAGAGCGATGGTGAGGTCGACATACATCTCGATTTCGTAACAGCGCGGCAAGGCTCACGCACGTAACACTGTTAACAAGCGCAACAGTAACAACAGGTGTCGCACCCGCACACCCCCTCGCACGAGGGGCACGGGACCGACGACGATGGTCGCATCGGAACATCGACAGCACGAATCGGGGCCTGGTGCCCCACGGTGAGTGAAGCCCTGCGCCCGGGCGGCGACACCGCGACACGCCGGGGATTCCGCCGCGGAGCCGCTCGATTTGTGAATCCTGCGGGGCATCCGTATGCTTGTCCATCGGTAGCGCGAAGCACCGCTTGCGGCCCTATCGTTTAGTGGCCTAGGACACCGCCCTTTCACGGCGGCAGCACGGGTTCGAATCCCGTTGGGGTCACTCCTCGCAGAGTGAGCAAGCAAGCAGAGCACTACCGAACAACACAACACAACATGGCCCTGTAGCGCAGTTGGTTAGCGTGCCGCCCTGTCACGGCGGAGGTCGCGGGTTCAAGTCCCGTCAGGGTCGCCACGGCTGGATAGCTCAGTTGGTAGAGCGTTCGACTGAAAATCGAAAGGTCCACGGATCGATGCCGTGTCCAGCCACGGTGAAAGGCCCCCTACTCCGGTAGGGGGCCTTTTTGCGTTGGTCGTGACGCGACCACGTCCAGGAGGCGGGGGGGGGGGGGGGCCCCCCCCCCCCCCCCCCCCCCGGGGGCCCCCCCCCCCCAACCCCCACCCCCGCAAGAGCCCCCCCCACAAACCCCGGCCCAAG
>NZ_JAVDSI010000028.1:0-17917 GCF_031455235.1 Curtobacterium sp. 320
CCTGGCGCCGTGGGGCCCGCGCCCCCCCTGCGCGGCGCGCCCGGCGGTCTGGGGCGGCGCCGCGCCGGGGGGGGGGGCCCCGCGGGGGGGGGGGGGGGGGGGGCGGCGGGGGCCCCCCCGCCCCCGCGCCTCCCGTCCGTCATCCGGTGACGCCCGTCAGTTGACGGGTCCGGTGTACTTCTCGCCCGGACCGGCGCCCGGCGCGTCCTGGATGCTCGACGCCTCGCGGAACGCGAGCTGCACCGAACGGAGCCCGTCGCGCAGCGGGCGGGCGTGGTGGTCCCCGATCTCCGTCGCCGCGGCGGTGACGAGCCCCGCGAGCGCCGTGATGAGCTTGCGCGCCTCGTCGAGGTCCGTCTGCTGCTCGGGGTCGTCCGCGAGACCCACCTTGACGGCGGCCGCGCTGAGGAGGTGCACCGCCACGGTGTTGATGAGTTCGACGGCCGGCACCTCCGAGATGTCGCGGGCGGCCTCGTCGGGCTCGGGGGATGGGGTGTCGGTCACGGTGCTCCTCTGCTAGACTCGTCCGCGGCAGATGCTGTCAGTGTGCCCGGACTCGTGCGAACGAGGCCGATCACTCCCGCAGCGTCACGAAAGAGGAGTCTCTCCCACCCGCGGCCGCGCACCACAGGCTACCGGGTCCACACCGCTCCACCGGCGTCCGCGTCGGTCGGCCGTCCCGCAGGGGTCGGCGTCGGGCGGCTGCCGAACGGGTCACGATCCGTGCGTCAGATCTCCTCTCTCGTGCCGTCGTCCAGGGCAAACGCCCCGGACGGCCACCACCTGATTGAAGGAGCTCCGCATTCCCGATCCCCGTACCAACGACCGAATCCGCGTCCCCGAGGTCCGACTCGTCGGCCCCCAGGGCGAGCAGGTCGGCGTTGTCCCCATCGCCGTCGCACTGCGCCTCGCGCAGGAAGCCGAGCTGGATCTGGTCGAGGTCGCGCCGAACTCGAAGCCGCCCGTGGCGAAGATCATGGACTACGGCAAGTTCAAGTACGAGGCCGCTCAGAAGGCCAAGGAAGCGCGTCGCAACCAGGTGAACACGGACCTCAAGGAAGTCCGTTTCCGCCTGAAGATCGACGTGCACGACTACGAGACGAAGCGCAAGCGCGCCGAGGGCTTCCTCCTCGGTGGCGACAAGGTGAAGGCGATGATCCTCTTCCGTGGCCGCGAGCAGTCGCGTCCGGAGCAGGGTGTCCGTCTCCTCCAGAAGTTCGCCGAGGAGATCGCCGAGTTCGGTGTCGTCGAGTCGCGTCCGACCCAGGACGGCCGCAACATGACGATGATCATCGCCCCGCTCAAGAACAAGTCCGACGTCAAGGGCGAGCAGAACGCCAAGCGCGCTGCTCAGAAGGCCGAGCGTCGTGCGTCGGAGCACGCTGCGAAGGGCAAGGACGAGACCACCGACGTGGCTCCCGAGCCCGCGCAGGCCGAAGCTCCCGCCGAATAGGTCCCACCGACCGATCCCGCAACGACGCGGCTCCCCATCCATCCCACGGAAAGGCACCACCATGCCCAAGCAGAAGACCCACTCCGGGTCGAAGAAGCGCTTCAAGGTCACCGGCAGCGGCAAGATCATGAAGCAGCAGGCCGGTATGCGTCACAACCTCGAGGTCAAGAGCGCCAAGCGCAAGGCCCGCCTCAACGAGGACCAGGTCCTCGCCAAGGCTGACGCGAAGAACGTCAAGAAGCTCCTCGGCCACTGAGCCCCGCAGAACGTAAAGGAATAGATCAATGGCACGAGTAAAGAGAGCGGTCAACGCCGCCAAGAAGCGCCGCGTCATCCTCGAGCGCGCCGAGGGCTACCGCGGTCAGCGTTCGCGTCTGTACCGCAAGGCCAAGGAGCAGGTCACCCACTCCCTCGTCTACGCGTACCGCGACCGTCACGCGAAGAAGGGCGAGTTCCGTCGCCTCTGGATCCAGCGCATCAACGCCGCGTCGCGTGCGAACGGCCTGACCTACAACCGCCTCATCCAGGGCCTCGGCCTTGCCGGCGTCGAGGTCGACCGTCGCATCCTCGCGGACCTCGCGGTGAACAACCCCGAGACGTTCGCGGCGCTCGTCGAGACTGCCAAGAAGGCGCTCCCGGCCGACACCTCGGCCCCGAAGGCTGCGTAGTCAGTTCTTCTGCTCGCGAAACCCCCGCCGGTCCGGCGGGGGTTTCGTCGTTCCTAGACTTGTCCCGTGAGCGATCTCCTCGAGAACCCCAAGGCCGGCCGTGTCCGTGCCGTCGCAGCGCTGTCGAAGAAGGACGTGCGCGCCGACACGGGCCTGTTCCTGCTCGAAGGGCCGCAGGCGGTGCGTGAGGCGATCGAGTACCGCCCGGAGCTCCTCCGCGAGCTCTACGTGACCCCGACGGCGGCCGCGCGCTACGGCCTCGACGACGCGCCGGTCGACACGTGGTTCGTGACCGAACAGGTCCTCGACGCGATGGCGGACACGGTGACGCCGCAGGGCGTCGTCGCGGTGTGCCAGCAGTTCCCGACGTCGGTGAAGGACGTCTTCCCCGACGCCGGTGCCGCCCAGGAGGCGCGTGGCGGCCTGCCGGGGATCGTCGCGATCCTCGAAGAGGTGCGTGATCCGGGCAACGCCGGCACCATCATCCGTGCGGCCGACGCCGCCGGCGCCGACGCGGTGGTCCTCACCGGGCGCAGCGTCGACCCGTACAACCCGAAGGTCGTGCGGTCGACCACGGGCTCGCTCTTCCACGTGCCGGTGTCGGTCGGCGTGACGCTCGCCGACGCGGTGTCCCGTGCCCGGGGCCTCGGGTACACGATCCTGGCCGCCGACGTCTCGGGCGACGACCTGCCCGAGGTCCGCGCCGACGGCATGCTCGACGGTCCGACCGCGTGGGTGTTCGGCAACGAGGCACGTGGTCTGACCACCGAGGACCTCGCCCTCGTCGACCGCGCCGTGAAGGTACCGATCTACGGCAAGGCGGAGTCGATGAACCTCGCGACCGCGGCGTCCGTCTGCCTGTACGAGTCGGCGTTCGCGCAGCGCACGGCTCGTCCCTCCACAGGCGACTGATCGGGGGACTCCTCCCCAGACCGGCCGGTACCGGACGGCGGTATCCCACGGGCCGGTAGGCTTGGGTCTCGTGTCAGAACCTCTCGAGATCAGCGAATCGGCCGTCGCCGACGCCGTGGACCGGGCCCTCGCGGCGGTCCGCGCCACGACGACCGTCGCCGAGCTGAAGCAGGCCAGGGCCGAGCACACCGGCGAACAGTCCGCGCTGGCGCGGATGAACGCGTCGATGCGCAGCGTGCCGAAGGAGCAGAAGGCGGCCGCGGGCAAGCTCGTCGGACAGGCCCGTGGGCAGGTGAACACGGCGATCGCCGAGCAGGAGTCCGTGCTCGCCGAAGCCGAGGAACGTGCACGCCTCGACGCCGAGCGCATCGACGTCACCGCGCTCCCGGTCCGCCGCGCGCCCGGCTCGCGGCACCCGCTGTCGCTCCTCAACGAGACCGTGGCCGACATCTTCGTCGGCATGGGGTGGGAAGTCGCGGAAGGCCCCGAGCTCGAGCACGAGTGGTTCAACTTCGACGCGCTGAACTTCGACCCGGACCACCCGGCCCGGGCCATGGCCGACACGATCTTCGTCGAGCCGGTCGAGCGCCACCTCGTCATGCGCACGCACACCTCCCCGGTGCAGGTGCGGTCGCTGCTCTCGCGCGACCTGCCGCTCTACGTCATCGCGCCGGGCCGGGTGTACCGCGCCGACGAGCTCGACGCCACGCATCTGCCGGTCTTCACCCAGGTCGAGGGCATCGCGATCGACAAGGGCCTGACGATGGCGCACCTGCGCGGCACGCTCGAGCACTTCGCGCGCCAGATGTTCGGGGCCGAGGCGCAGATCCGTCTCCGCCCGAACTACTTCCCGTTCACCGAACCCAGTGCCGAGATGGACGTCTGGCAGCCGAACGCCAAGGGCGGCGCTCGGTGGGTCGAGTGGGGCGGCTGCGGCATGGTCAACCCGAACGTCCTGCGCGCCGCCGGCATCGACCCGGCCGAGTACCAGGGCTTCGCGTTCGGCATGGGCATCGAGCGGACGCTGCAGTTCCGCAACGGCCTGAACGACATGCGTGACTTCCTCGAGGGCGACATCCGCTTCTCGCAGCAGTTCGGAACGGTGGTCTGATGCGCGTCCCACTCCGTTGGCTCGGCGAGTCCGTCGACCTCCCCGACGACGTCACCCTCGAGCACGTCCACGCGGCGCTCGTGTCGGTGGGCTTCGAGGAAGAGGACGTCCACACCTACGACCTCACGGGCCCGATCGTCGTCGGCCGCGTGCTCGAGCGCGAGCCCGAGCCGCAGAAGAACGGCAAGACGATCAACTGGTGCCAGGTGGACGTCGGCGAGCCCGAGCCACGCGGCATCGTGTGCG
The DNA here is from genome assembly GCF_031455235.1 of Curtobacterium sp. 320. Lineage (NCBI taxonomy): Bacteria > Bacillati > Actinomycetota > Actinomycetes > Micrococcales > Microbacteriaceae > Curtobacterium > Curtobacterium sp. 320. The sequence goes on from NZ_JAVDSI010000028.1 coordinate 4,391, forward strand.
GCGCGCACAACTTCGACGTCGGCGACCTCGTCGTCGTCACGCTCCCCGGCGCCGTCCTGCCCGGGCCGTTCCCGATCGCGGCACGCAAGACCTACGGGCACGTGTCCGACGGCATGATCGCCTCGGCACGCGAGCTCGGTCTCGGCGACGAGCACGACGGCATCCTCCGCTTCGCGGACCTCGGCATGGAGCCCGAGGTCGGCGCGGACGCCATCGCGCTCCTCGGTCTCGACGACGCCGCGGTGGAGATCAACGTGACCCCGGACCGCGGGTACGTGCTGAGCATGCGCGGCGTCGCTCGCGAGTACGCCCACGCCACCGGCGCGACCTTCCACGACCCGGTCGAGCGGGTCACCCCTCGCGCCGCCGAGGGCTTCCCGGTCGTGATCGACGACCAGGCCCCGGTGCGTGGCCGGGTCGGCGCGCACACGTTCGTCACCCGTGTCGTCCGTGGCATCGACCCGACCGCGAAGACCCCGGCGTGGATGGTCTCGCGTCTCGCCCTCGCCGGTGTCCGGTCGATCTCGCTGCCCGTCGACATCACGAACTACGTCATGTTCGAGCTCGGTCAGCCGCTGCACGGGTACGACCTCCGGACGCTGCAGGGCGGGCTCGGTGTCCGTCGTGCTGCTGCCGGCGAGACCCTGACGACCCTCGACCACGTCGAACGGACGCTCGACCCGGAAGACCTCGTCATCACCGACGACTCCGGTCCCGTCGGCCTCGCCGGCGTGATGGGCGGTGCCCGGACCGAGATCTCCGACGCCACCACCGACGTCCTGATCGAAGCCGCCGGCTTCGACCAGACCTCCATCGCCCGGACCGCGCGTCGGCACAAGCTCCCGAGCGAGGCGTCCCGACGCTTCGAGCGCGGCGTCGACCCGCTCGTGGCCGAGGCCGCTGCGAACCGTGCGGTCGAGCTCCTCGTCGAGCTCGCGGGGGGCACCGCGGACACCCTCGGCTCGACGCTCGTCGACACCGACCCCCGCCCGACGGTCACGATGCGCCTCGCCCGTCCGGCCGAGCTCGTCGGCGTCGACTACACCGACGCCGAGGTCATCGACACCCTGCGCGCGATCGGTGCGTCGGTCGACGTCAACGGGGACACGCTCGCCGTGGTGCCGCCGACCTGGCGCCCCGACCTCACCGACGACACCACCCTCGTCGAAGAGGTCGCGCGCATCGTCGGCTACGACCGCATCCCGAGCGTCCTCCCCGTCGCGCCGCCCGGCCGTGGCCTGACCGGTCACCAGCAGGCACGTCGCCGCGTCGCCGCCGCACTCGCCGCCGACGGCCTGGTCGAGGTCGTCACCGCACCCTTCGTGTCGCAGGCCACGCAGGACGCCTACCCGGGCATCGACGGCGCCGGCGGGCCGAGCGTGGTCCTCGCGAACGCCCTCGACAGCGAGCAGAGCCTCCTCCGTCGCAGCGGGGTGCCGGCACTCGTCGACGCCGCCCGCCGCAACGTGTCGCGCGGCCTCGTCGACGTCGCGCTCTACGAGACCTCGCGGGTGTTCCTGCCGGTCGTGGGCGAGACGCTCGGTACCGACACGGTCCCGGCCGGCGCCGTGCTCCCGGACCGCGACACCCTCGCCGCGCTCGACGCGTCCCTGCCGCCGCAGCCGTTCCACGTGTCCGCGCTGCTCACCGGCAACCGGGTCGTGAAGCAGCCCGGCGTGCAGCCCGAGCCGTACGGCATCGCGGACGCACTCGACGTCGCGCGCGCCGTCGCGTGGGCGGTCGGTGTGGAGCTCACGGTGGCGCAGACGACGCACCCGTCCCTGCACCCGGGCCGCGCGGCATCGCTCCTCGTGGACGGGACCGTCGTCGGCGTCGCGGGTGAACTCCTGCCCGAGCTGACCGAGGCAGCGGTCCTGCCGCGCGTCGTCGCGGTCGTCGAACTCGACCTCGACGCCATGGTCCGGGCGGCACCCGAACTGGTCTCGGTGGCACCGATCGTGTCCTACCCGGCGGCGACGCAGGACCTGTCCCTCGTGGTGGGTGCCGACGTTCCGGCGGGTGACGTACTGGATGCGGTGCGCACTGGTGCCGGAGAGCTGTTGGAGTATGCTCGCCTCGTGGATGACTACCGGGGCACCGGCGTGGACGAGGGACAGAAGTCCCTGACGTTCGCGCTGCGCTTCCGCGCCACGGACCGCACGCTGACCGCTGCCGAGGCCACTGAGGCCCGTGACGGCGCCGTCCGACGTGCCGGCGAGCGATTCGGGGCGACCCTGCGCGACTGATCCCATCGGGACCAGCACCGCCCGGGGCCGCCGCCTCCGACTCTCTCGACGACCAGTCCGACCAAAGGTGGAATCCCATGTCCGTATCCGTCGCCGTGGCGGGAGCCTCCGGCTACGCGGGCGGTGAGCTCCTGCGCGTGCTCTCCGCCCATCCCGAGTTCGACGTCAGGACGGTGACGGCGTTCTCGAACGCCGGACAGCCGCTCATCGCGACGCAGCCGCACCTCCGCTCGCTGTCGCACCTGACCCTCGAGCCGACGACGGCGGACAACCTGCGCGGACACGACGTCGTGTTCCTCGCGCTGCCGCACGGCCAGTCCGGGGCCATCACCGCGGAGCTCGGCGACGACGCCCTCGTCGTGGACTGCGGCGCGGACCACCGGCTGACGGACCCGGCGGCGTGGGAAGCGTTCTACGGCGGCGACTACCACGGAGCGTGGACCTACGGGCTGCCGGAGCTGCTGCACGCGGCGCCGACGCCCGGGTCGGCGGACGAGTGGCGTGACGTGGACGACATCCAGACGCAGAGCCGGCAGCGGGCGGCGCTCGTGGGGACGAAGCGGATCGCCGTCCCCGGGTGCAACGTGACCGCGGTCACGCTCGGCATCCAGCCGGGCATCCAGGCCGGGTTGATCGAGTCGGACGACCTCGTGGCCGTGCTGAGCGTCGGCCCGAGCGGTGCCGGCAAGAAGCTCGCGAACACGTACCTGGCGTCCGAGATCATGGGCTCAGCGAGCGCGTACGCGGTCGGCGGGAAGCACCGCCACATCCCGGAGATCCAGCAGAACCTCGTGGTCGCCGGCGCGTCCGACGTGACGATCTCGTTCACGCCGGTCCTCGTCCCGATGTCCCGCGGCATCCTGGCGACGACGACGGCGAAGCTCGCGCCCGGTGTGAGCGCCCGTGACGTCCGGCTCGCCTGGGAGCAGGCCTACGCCGACGAGCCCTTCGTGCACCTCCTGCCCGAGGGCGAGTTCCCCCGGGTCGCCGACACCATCGGCGCGAACACCGCACTGATCGGGCTCGCGGTCGACGAGGCCGCCGGTCGCGTCGTCGCGGTGAGCGCACTGGACAACCTGGCCAAGGGCACCGCGGGTGCTGCGGTCCAGTCGACGAACATCGCCCTGGGCTTCCCGGAGACCCTCGGCCTCAGCGTGGACGGAGTCGCACCGTGACCGACGCAAGCCAGCCCACCCACACCGACCCGGGCCTCCAGGGCGTCACCGCGGCAGCGGGCTTCCGCGCGGCCGGCGTGACCGCCGGTCTCAAGTCGAGCGGCAAGCCCGACGTGGCCCTCGTCGTCAACGACGGGCCGGACGCCGCAGTGGCCGCGGTCTTCACCAGCAACCGTGCCCAGGCGCACCCCGTGATCTGGTCGCGCCAGGCGGTCGGTGACGGCACCGCCCGAGCGGTCGTCCTGAACTCCGGCGGCGCGAACTGCTTCACCGGTCCGTTCGGCTTCCAGACCACCCACATGACCGCCGAAGCCGTGGGCGAGGCGCTGGGCATCGGCGCCGGCGACGTCGTCGTCTGCTCGACCGGCCTCATCGGGGTCGGCGACCAGACGTTCCGCGACAACGTCCTCAAGGGCGTCTACCTCGCGAGTGCGGCACTGTCGGCCGACGGCGGTCCGGACGCCGCGACCGCCATCATGACCACCGACACGAAGCCGAAGCAGTCGGTCGTCACCGAGGACGGCTGGACCGTCGGCGGCATGGCCAAGGGCGCGGGCATGCTCGCACCCGGGCTCGCGACGATGCTCGTCGTGATCACCACGGACGCCGTCGTCGGCTCGGACGAGCTCGACCAGGCGCTCCGGGCCGCCACCCGCGTCACCTTCGACCGGGTCGACTCGGACGGCTGCATGTCGACGAACGACACCGTGGTGCTGCTGTCCTCCGGTGCGAGCGGCGTCACGCCCGAGGTCGGCGACTTCCAAGAAGCCCTGACCGCGGTCTGCGCCGACCTCGCACGGCAGCTGCAGCAGGACGCCGAGGGCGCGAGCCACGACATCGCGATCCACGTCGTGAACGCCGCGACCGAGGACGACGCCGTCACGGTCGGCCGGAGCGTCGCCCGGAACAACCTGTTCAAGGCCGCGGTGTTCGGCAACGACCCGAACTGGGGTCGGGTGCTCGCGGCGATCGGCACCACCGACGCCGAGTTCGACCCGTACGCCGTCGACGTCTCGATGAACGGGGTCCGTGTCTGCCACGCCGGCGCACCGGACGAGCCGAGCGACCGCGTCGACCTGACGCCGCGCGACACCGACGTCCTCATCGACCTCGGCGTCGGACCGTTCTCGGCGACGATCCTGACGAACGACCTCACGCACGACTACGTCCACGAGAACAGCGCGTACTCCAGCTGATGGCCGACGACAGCATCCTCTCGAAGGAAGAAGAGCACGAGCTCGCGACCGTCAAGGCCGCGACCCTCATCGAGTCCCTGCCGTGGCTGAAGCGGTTCTCGGGCAAGATCGTCGTCGTCAAGTTCGGCGGCAACGCCATGGTGAACGAGGACCTCAAGCGCGCGTTCGCCGAGGACATGGTCTACCTCCGGTACGCCGGCCTCCACCCGGTGGTCGTGCACGGCGGCGGCCCGCAGATCTCGGCGGCGCTGAAGGAACAGGGCATCGCGTCCGAGTTCCGCGGCGGGTACCGCGTCACCACGACCGAGGCGATCACGGTCGTCCGCGACGTGCTCGCCGGCGAGGTCAACCGCGAGATCGTCGACCTGGTGAACGAGCACGGCGAGGGCCTCGCCGTCGGCGTCTTCGGTGACGGCGGCTCGCTGTTCACCGGCGAGAAGAAGGGCGTCGTCGTCGACGGCGAGCACTTCGACCTCGGGCACGTCGGCGACATCACGCACGTCGACCCCTCCGGTGTGCTCGCCGCGATCGAGGCCGGCCGCATCCCCGTGGTGTCGAGCATCGCCATCGACGACGCCCACCCGGACCAGGCGCTCAACGTGAACGCCGACGCCGCGGCGGGCGCACTCGCGATCGCCCTCAAGGCGTCGAAGCTCATGATGCTCACCGACGTCCCCGGCCTGTACCGCAACTGGCCGGACCGCGACTCGATCGTCGACCTCATCGCGGTCGAGGAACTCCGCGCCCTCCTGCCGTCGCTCGAGTCGGGCATGATCCCGAAGATGACCGCGTGCCTCGACGCCGTGGTCGGCGGGGTCGGCGGCGCGACGATCATCGACGGGCGGATCCCGCACTCGATCCTGCTCGAGGTCTTCACCCTGCGCGGCGCCGGCACCGAGGTGATCCCGGACCCGAGCCGACGCACCGAGAACCAGATGACCCACGCCGAGATCGGCCGACGCGTCGCAGCACCGTCGACGAGCAGCACCACCGGCCAACACGTGGCCAGCACGACCGAGAAGGGACAGCCGCAGTGAGCACCGAGACGCAGACCGAGACCTGGAACGACCGGTTCGGGGCGTCGCTCATGCGATCCCTGACCCCGCCGAAGATCATGCTCGAGCGCGGCGAGGGCTGCCGCGTCTGGGACGTCGACGGCAACGAGTACCTCGACTTCCTCGCCGGCATCGCCGTCAACTCGCTCGGCCACGCGCACCCCGCGCTGGTCGAGGCGATCAGCGACCAGGCCGCGAAGCTCGTGCACGTCTCGAACTACTTCGCGACCCCGCCGCAGCTCGAGCTCGCCGAGCGCCTCAAGCGCATCACGGGCGCGGGTGAGGCCGGCCGCGTGTACTTCGGCAACTCCGGTGCCGAGGCCAACGAGGCCGCGTTCAAGCTCGCACGCCTGAACAAGGGCGCCGACGGGCAGAAGACCCGCATCCTCGCGCTGAAGCAGGGCTTCCACGGCCGCACGATGGGCGCGCTCGCGCTCACCGGCAAGCCCGCCCTGCAAGAGGACTTCCTGCCGATGGTCCCCGGGGTCGAGCACATCGACTCCACGGTCGCCGCGCTCAAGGAGTCGATCGACGACACCGTGGCCGCGCTCATCGTCGAACCGATCAAGGGCGAGGCCGGCGTGGTCGACCTGCCCGAGGGGTTCCTGCTCGCCGCCCGCCGCCTGACCGCGGAACACGGCGCGCTGCTGATCCTCGACGAGATCCAGACGGGCGTCGGCCGGACCGGCAACTGGTTCACCTACCAGGGCCACGGTTTCGAGCCGGACGCCATCACGATCGCGAAGGGCATCGCGGGCGGGTTCCCGATCGGCGCCCTCGTCACCTTCGGCTGGGCGTCCGAACTGTTCTCGGCCGGCCAGCACGGCTCGACGTTCGGCGGCAACCCGCTCGGCACCCGGGTGGCGAACGCCGTCCTCGCCGAGATCGAGCGCGCGGACCTCGTGTCCGGTGCGGTGACGAAGGGGGAGCGGATCCGTGCGGGCATCGCGAGCATCGGCTCGCCCCTCGTCGAAGAGGTCCGTGGCACCGGCCTCCTCATCGGGGTCGGTCTGACCGGCCCGGTCGCCGCCGCCGTCAACGCCGCCGCGCTCGAGCGCGGCCTGATCATCAACGCCCCGAACGAGTCGAGCCTGCGCATCGCGCCGCCGCTCGTCGTGTCCGACGCCGAGATCGACGAGTTCGTGTCGATCCTCGGCGAGAGCCTGGCCGCAGTCGCCGCCGAGCAGGGCACCACCACCCAGGAGACCTCCGCATGACCCGTCACTTCCTCCGCGACGACGACCTCAGCCAGGCGGAGCAGTCCGCGATCCTCGACCTCGCCGAGCAGATGAAGGCCGACCGGTGGGGTGCCAAGCCCCTCGCCGGACCGCAGAGCGTCGCCGTGATCTTCGACAAGTCGTCCACCCGCACGCGGGTGTCCTTCCACGTCGGCATCTCCGACCTCGGCGGCAGCCCGCTCATCATCTCGACGGCGAACAGCCAGCTGGGTGGCAAGGAGACGCCGTCCGACACCGCACGCGTCCTCGAGCGCATGGTGTCGGCGATCGTGTGGCGCACCTACGGCCAGGCCGGGCTCGAGGAGATGGCGGCGAACACGAGCGTCCCCGTCGTCAACGCCCTGTCGGACGACTTCCACCCGTGCCAGCTGCTCGCTGACCTGCTGACCATCCGCGAGCACCGCGGGACCCTGGCGGGGCAGACCGTGGCCTTCATCGGCGACGGCGCGAGCAACATGGCGCAGTCCTACCTGCTCGCCGGGGCCACCGCGGGCATGCACGTCCGCGTCGCGGCACCGGCCGAGTTCTCCCCGGCGGCCGAGGTCGTCACGGACGCCGAGCGTCGCGCTGCCGAGACCGGCGGTTCCGTGCTCGTCGTGACCGACCCGGTCGCGGCCGTCGCCGGAGCGGACGTCGTCGTGACCGACACCTGGGTGTCGATGGGCAAGGAGGACGAGAAGCAGGCGCGGCTCGACACCTTCAACGGGTACCGCGTGGACGACGCGGTGATGGCGCACGCCGCCGACGACGCCGTGTTCATGCACTGCCTGCCCGCCGACCGTGGGTTCGAGGTCACGGCCGAGGTCATCGACGGTCCTCGGAGCATCATCTGGGACGAGGCGGAGAACCGTCTCCACGCCCAGAAGGCGCTGCTCGCGTGGCTCCTCGCAGCGAACGCGACCGGCGCTCCCACCGCGACCGGCGCTCCGGCCGCGACCGGCGCCCACGCGACGACCGGCGCCCCCGCGACCGCCTGACCCAGGGAGACCACCGTGGCAGACCGCGTCGTCCTCGCGTACTCCGGCGGACTCGACACGTCCGTCGGCATCGGCTGGCTGCGTGACGCCACCGGCAAGGACGTCGTCGCCCTCGCGGTCGACGTCGGCCAGGGCGGCGAGGACATGGCGGCGATCCGGCAGCGCGCGCTCGACTGCGGCGCCGTCGAGTCGATCGTCATCGACGCGAAGGACGAGTTCGCCGACGACTACCTCGTCCCCGCGCTGCAGGCCAACGCCCTGTACCAGAAGCGCTACCCGCTCGTCTCCGCGCTGAGCCGTCCCCTCATCGCCAAGCACCTGGCGCTCACGGCGAAGCAGCTCGGCGCCGACAGCGTGGCGCACGGGTGCACGGGCAAGGGCAACGACCAGGTCCGCTTCGAGGCGGCGGTCGCGGCCCTCGCCCCGGACCTGACGAGCGTCGCACCGGTGCGGGACCTCGCGCTCACCCGCGACCGAGCGATCGCCTACGCCCAGCAGCACGGGCTGCCGATCGAACAGTCGGAGCGCTCGCCGTACTCGATCGACCAGAACGTGTGGGGTCGAGCGGTCGAGACCGGTCACCTCGAGGACCCGTGGAACGCCCCGGCGGAGGAGCTCTACGCCTACACGCAGGACCCGACCGTCCCGCGTGCTCCGGACGAGGTGACGATCACCTTCGAGCAGGGCGTCCCGGTCGCCATCGACGGACAGCGGTTCAGCGTGCTGCGCGTCGTGCAGGAGCTCAACGCGCTCGCCGGCAAGCACGGTGTCGGTCGGATCGACGTGGTCGAGGACCGCCTCGTCGGCATCAAGTCGCGCGAGGTGTACGAGGCGCCGGCCGCCGTCGCCCTGATCGCCGCGCACGAGGAGCTCGAGAACCTGACCCTCGAACGCGACGTCAACCGGTACAAGCGGCAGGTCGAGTCGGACTGGGCCGACCTGGTCTACGACGGGCTGTGGTTCAGCGGCCTGAAGCGGAGCCTCGACGCCTTCATCACCCACACCCAGCAGCACGTCTCCGGCGACGTCCGACTCCGGCTCCACGCGGGCCGAGCCGTCGTGACCGGACGCCGCTCCAGCCAGAGCCTCTACGACTTCGACCTCGCGACCTACGACACGGGCGACGCCTTCGACCAGTCGCACGCGAAGGGGTTCATCGACATCTGGTCGTTGCCGAGCAAGATCTCCGCCCGCCGCGACCTGGCCAACTGAGCGCACAGCGCACAGCGCACAGCGCACAGCGCACCGACATCCCGCCCCCAAACCCACGACCGGACGACGAGAGAACCATGACCGACGCGAACCAGCCCGCCGCCAAGACCGACGCCACCAACACCGGCGCCCTCTGGGGTGGCCGCTTCGCGGACGGCCCGAGCGCCGAGCTCGCCGCCCTCTCCCGATCGACCCACTTCGACTGGCAGCTCGCCCCCTACGACATCGCCGGCTCCCGCGCCCACGCCCGCGCGCTCAACACCGCCGGGTACCTGACGGCCCACGAGCTCGAGCGGATGCTCGCCGGCCTCGACCGCCTCGAGTCCGCGCACGCCGACGGCACGCTGCAGCCCGCCGACAGCGACGAGGACGTGCACGGCGCCCTCGAACGACTCCTCATCGCCGACCTCGGCCCCGAGCTCGGCGGGAAGCTGCGCGCCGGCCGGAGTCGCAACGACCAGATCGCGACGCTCGGTCGGATGCACATGCTCGACCACGGTCGCCGGATCGGGCACCTCGTCATCGACCTCGTCGACGCGATCTCCCAGCAGGCCAACGAGCACCCCGGCGCGATCATGCCGGGTCGCACGCACCTGCAGCACGCGCAGCCGGTCCTCCTCGCACACCACCTGCTCGCACACGCGTGGCCCCTGGTCCGTGACCTCGAGCGGCTCCGCGACTGGGCGGACCGCGCGAGCGTGAGCCCGTACGGCGCCGGCGCCCTCGCGGGGAGCTCGCTCGGGCTCGACCCCTCGGCGATCGCCCACGAGCTCGGGTTCGCCCGCCCCGCGGACAACTCGATCGACGCCACGGCGGCTCGTGACGTGGTGGCCGAGTTCGCGTTCGTCCTCGCGCAGATCGGCATCGACGTCTCCCGCCTGGCGGAGGAGGTCATCCTCTGGAACACGAAGGAGTTCGGCTTCGTCCGGCTGCACGACGCGTTCTCCACGGGGTCGAGCATCATGCCCCAGAAGAAGAACCCGGACATCGCCGAGCTCGCCCGGGGCAAGTCCGGCCGGCTCATCGGCAACCTGACCGGCCTGCTCGCGACGCTCAAGGGCCTGCCGCTGGCGTACAACCGCGACCTGCAGGAGGACAAGGAGCCCGTCTTCGACTCGGTCGCCACCCTCGAGGTCCTGCTCCCCGCCTTCACCGGCATGGTCGCGACCCTCTCGTTCGACACCGACCGCATGGCCGAGCTCGCGCCGCAGGGCTTCTCGCTCGCGACGGACGTCGCCGAATGGCTCGTGCGCCAGGGGGTGCCGTTCCGTGACGCGCACGAGGTGTCCGGCGCGCTGGTCCGGTACTGCGAGGAGCGCGGGATCGAACTCGACGACCCCACCGACGACGAGTACCGGACGGTGTCCGAACACCTCACGCCCGAGGTCCGCGGCGTCCTCACCATCGAGGGTTCCGTCGCGTCGCGCGCCGGCATCGGTGGCACCGCGCCGGACCGCGTCGCCGAACAGCTCGCGTCGCTCACCCGTCGCGTCCACGACCTGGCGGAGGGCGTGCCCTTCACCCGATGACCGACCCCACGCTCGCGCTGCTGTCCGAACCGGCGCCGTTCTCCGCGCCGGCACTGCTCGGTGCGACGATCGCGGGCAAGGGCGTCACCCTGCGCATCACCGAGGTCGAGGCCTACTTCGGCCCCACCGACCCCGGCTCGCACGGCCACCGCGGTCCGACGCCGCGCAACCGGCACCTGTTCGGACCGCCCGGGACGCTCTACGCCTACCGCTCCTACGGCATCCACACGTGCGTCAACGTCGTCAGTGCGCCGGAGGGCACGTCGTCGGGATCGCTGCTGCGGGGCGCGCAGGTCGTCGAGGGCCTCGAGACCGCCCGTTCCCGCCGCGGCGGCTCCGTCACGGACGTCGCGCTCGCGCGCGGTCCCGGCAACCTCGGCGGCGCGCTCGGTGCGGTGCTCGGTGAGGACGACGGCAGCAGACTCCTCGACGGCTCCGGCCCGTACGTGCTGACGCTGGCTCCCGGCCTGGAGGCGCGGCTCGCCGCCGTCGGACCGACCAGCGTCGTCGAGGAACTCCTGTCCGAGACCGTGACCGGCCCGGCGGGGACCGGTCCGGTCCCGCGGATATCACGAGGGCCGCGCACCGGAGTCGGCGGCATCGCCGGCGGCGCGCGGTTCCCCTGGCGCTTCTGGCTCACCGGTGACCCGACGGTGTCGACGTACCGGCGGCACAAGGGCGCCCTCGACTGACGGACGCGACCCGCGCCTCCTGGACCGCGCGCGCCGCTACGATGGCTGGGTGTCCAGTGAATCCGCTCACGATGTCCTGACGCGCCAGCAGAACGACCCGACCTTCGCCTCGGTCTGGGACGAACTGCGCTGGCGTGATCTGGTGCACGTCTCCACCGACGAGACGGCACTCAAGGAGGCCCTCGACGGCGAGCCGATCACGTACTACTGCGGTTTCGACCCGACGGCGCCGTCCCTGCACTGCGGGAACCTGCTGCAGCTGCTCACCATGCGCCGGATCCAGCTGGCCGGGCACAAGCCGCTCGCGCTCGTCGGCGGTTCCACCGGGTTGATCGGCGATCCGCGGCCGACAGCCGAACGGACGCTCAACACCCGCGAGACCGTGCAGGAGTGGGTGACGCGGTTGCAGGGCCAGGTGTCGCGGTTCCTCAGCCCCGACGGCGAGAACGGCGTGCGGCTGGTGAACAACCTCGACTGGACGGCGCCGCTGTCCGCGATCGACTTCCTGCGCGACATCGGCAAGTACTTCCGCGTGAACTCGATGCTCAAGAAGGACGCCGTCGCCGCGCGCTTGAACTCCGACTCGGGCATCAGCTACACCGAGTTCAGCTACCAGATCCTGCAGGGACTCGACTACCGCGAGCTCTTCCGCCAGTACGGGTGCACCCTGCAGACGGGCGGCTCGGACCAGTGGGGCAACCTGACCTCGGGGACGGAGCTCATCCGTCGTGCCGAGGGGGCGACGGTGCACGCGCTGGGGACGCCCCTCATCACGAACTCCGACGGCACGAAGTTCGGCAAGAGCGAGGGCAACGCGATCTGGCTCGACCCGGACATGACCTCGCCGTACGCGTTCTACCAGTTCTGGCTCAACACGACGGACGCCGACGTGATCGCCCGGCTCCGCCAGTTCACGTTCCTGTCCCGCGCCGAGATCGAGCGGCTCGAGCAGGCCGTGGCCGACGAGCCGTTCCGGCGCGAGGCGCAACGGACCCTCGCGTTCGAGGTGACGGCGGTCGTGCACGGGGTCGAGGCGACGCAGGCGGCGATCGATGCCTCCGCGGCGTTGTTCGGCAACGGCGACCTGGGCGCGCTCGACGCCACCACCCTGCGGTCGGCGATCGCCGAGCTGCCGGGGTCGGTGGCGCTGCCCGGTGATGCGGACGTGGCCCGAGCGCTCGTCGACACCGAGTTGGTGAAGTCCCTCGGGGAAGCCCGTCGCGCCATCGACCAGGGTGGTGTGTACGTGAACAACACCCGCGCCGAGGACCCGACCGCGTCGCTGTCCGACCTCGCCCTGCCCGGGGGAGTGCTCGTGCTCCGTCGTGGCAAGAAGACCCTGGCCGGTGTGACGCTCTCCTGATCGTCGCCGCTCGTCGATGCCCGGTTCCCCTGGTGGGAGCCGGGCATCGCTGCGTCCGGGCCGCACGTGTTGCACAACGCGACACGCCCGGGATGTGGCCCGTCTTGGCGCACCCGCTGAACGCTGCGTATAGTTCTTACTCGTCACCCCAAAGGTGCGGCGGAGCGGCTGGAGCGAAAGCCCAGAGCACGCCGGCCCTCAAGCGGGACCATCCTCCACTGAAGTTCAGATCTGGCCTTGCGCTGGATCGCTTCGACGCCTAGGATGACTACTCCACCGGTTCTCTCCTACGGGATGAGCCACTGGGCCTCAGGGTCCGACGACACACCGGTGGTCAAGCCAAGAACGAAAGCCTCTCTGGCGGAACCTCTTTCGGGGTCGAGTGGGGAGTGCGTCTGGTCCTTGAGAACTCAACAGCGTGCACATTGTCAATGCCAATTTATTGACCCCGTGACTCATCAGCTTGCTGGTGGGTTCGGAGACAATTCCTTTTGGATTGAAGATTGTCAGTAGACAGTCAACAGTCAGAATCAACTCGCTGACATCTTCGGGTGTTGGTTGTAATTTTTTACGGAGAGTTTGATCCTGGCTCAGGACGAACGCTGGCGGCGTGCTTAACACATGCAAGTCGAACGATGATGCCCAGCTTGCTGGGTGGATTAGTGGCGAACGGGTGAGTAACACGTGAGTAACCTGCCCCTGACTCTGGGATAAGCGTTGGAAACGACGTCTAATACTGGATATGACTGCCGGCCGCATGGTCTGGTGGTGGAAAGATTTTTTGGTTGGGGATGGACTCGCGGCCTATCAGCTTGTTGGTGAGGTAATGGCTCACCAAGGCGAC
>NZ_JAVDSI010000029.1:0-4047 GCF_031455235.1 Curtobacterium sp. 320
GCCCGGGTGCGTGTCGCCGGCCCCCCTTCGCCCGGGGCGGGGTGGTCGGGGGGGGCCCGCCCCCCCCCCCCCGGGGGGGGGGGGCCCCCCCCGGGGGGGGGGGGGGGGGGGGCCCCCCCCCCCCCCCCGCCTCCCGTCTGTCGTCCCGCCTAGACCTGCTGGCCGTTCAGCCAGATGGGGCCGGCCGGCCAGTCCTCGAGCCGCTCGGCCACGGGGAGCACCATCCAGCCGCCCTGGTCGGTCATCGGCAGCCCGGCGCCCTCGGCCGTGAACGCCGTGTAGTCCGCGACGACGTCGTCGAACACGTGCCAGCCGAGGTTCGCGTAGAACGGCACCCGGTTCTCACCGGCGCCGAGGAACCCGTACGGCACCGCCAGCCCCTCGAGCACAGCGTGCGCACGCTCCATCAGGTCGCGGCCCTTGCCGGTGCCCTGCAGTCGTGGCGACACCGCGACGAGGCCGGTGTCGCCGACGAGCACGTCCCGGCCGCCGACGGTGATGAACATCCGGCGGATCCCGACGTGGGCGAGGACGACGTCGTCGGCGTCACGGGCGAGCACGCGCCGCTCGGGCTGCATGCCCGCCCAGCTGCGGCCGCCCACGTACCAGTGCGACCAGTCGGGGAACGCTCGCCCCAGGAGCGCTGCGATCGCCTCGTGGTCGGGGAGCGACAGCGTGCTCTCCTCGACCACCTCCCACCGGATGTCCTCAGTCACGGGTCCATCCTGCCGGAGACCGTCCGTCCCGGTGCGGATGGCTCAGCCGCGGCCCGGCGCCGTGACCTCGATCCGGTTCGCCCACGGGTCCTCGAAGGCAACCGTCCGACCGTCGTCCGCCGACTGCACGCCGGAGTCGTGCATCCGCTCGACGAGGGCGCCGAGGTCGTCCGCGCCGGGGACCTCGATGCGGACGAGCCCGAGTCCGAGCGCGAGCTGGCGACGTCCGGCCCCGCGCGAGTTCCACGTGTTCATCGCCATGTGGTGGTGGTAGCCGCCGGCGCTGACGAACAGCGCCTCACCCCAACCGGCCGTGGTCGCGAAGCCGAGCCGGTCGACGTAGAAATCCTTGGCGGTGGCGACGTCCCCGACCGACAGGTGCACGTGGCCGACCCGACCGGGGCGTGCTGCTGCGCCGTCGAGGGCGTCCTGCGTGAGGTGCTCCTGCAGGAAGGCGTTCGGGTCGACGGAGATGGTGGCCATGTCGACCATGCCGTGCGTCCACGACCACTCGGTGCGGTCGCGGTCCCAGTACAGCTCGACGCCGTTGCCCTCGGGGTCGGTGAAGTAGAAGGCGTTGCTGACGAGGTGGTCGGCGCTGCCCGTGAAGGTCTGCGGGTACCGGGTCGCGACGGAGTAGAGCGCGGCGGCCAGGTCGGCCTTCGTGTCGAACAGGATCGCGGTGTGGAACAGGCCGGCGTCGTGCGGCCCGGCGTGCTGCATCGACGGCGCGTGCTCGAGGATGACGATCGGGGTCGTGCCCCGCCCGAGCACCGCCACACCGCCCTCGTTCGACAGGAGGGACAGCCGCACGCCGTCGCGGTAGTAGCCGATCATGCGGTCGAGGTCGGCGACCCGGAGCGTCACGGCGCCCATCGAGGTGTCGGCGGCGAGGAGGTCCTGCGTGGTCATGCGACCAGTGTGCGCTCATTTGGTTGACGCGTCAACCAAATGAGCGCGACATGTGCCATCGCGAGCACGGCGTGTGCCATCGCGAGCACGGCGTGTGCCATCGCACTCGGTGTCCTGTCGGCTGCGCGGCCCCGGGCGGGGCCAAGATGGAGGGATGCCACGCACACGACGACTGCCGGACCGAGCGGACGGGCGCGGTGGTGGCCGTCCGGACCGCCGCGACCTGCCGATCGAGCAGATGCGCGACCGGATGTCGTCGTACGTCTACGGCAACATCACCGTGCTCGCCGCCGCGATCGCCGTGGACCCCGCCGCGATCCACCACGGCTCGGCGGTGTGGGCGGTCCTCGGCACCGCGGTGCTCACGTACCTCGCGCACGTGCTGTCGCACCTGGTCGCGCACGGGCTCGGGGACGACGACGCGTCCGACGACGTCCGTCGCGAGTCCGTGGTCACCATCGTCCGCAACGCGAACCCGATCGCCACGTCCGGCCTCATCCCCGCGGTGCTGTACGCCGTCGCGTGGATCGGCTGGCTGCCCGCGTCGTGGGCGCAGACGGCCGCGCTCGTGATCCTCGTGGTCCGCATCGGCATGGTCGGTGTGTTCATGCAGCGGTTCAGCGGCAAGCGGCCGACGTTCCTCGGGCTCTGGGGCGGCATCGTGCTCGCCGCCGTCGCGTTCGTCATCGGTGTCGTCAAGGTGGTGCTGACGCATTGAGCGACGAAGCCGTCCCCGGGCCCCGCAGGCGTGCCCGCTGGAAGTTCCTCCGCGACCTCGCGATCATCGTGGTCGTCGCGCTGCTGGCGTCCTTCCTGGTGAAGTCGTACCTCGTCCGGTCGTTCTTCATCCCTTCGCTGTCGATGGCGAACACGCTCCTGGTCGGCGACCGGGTGCTCGTCAACGAACTCGTCCCCGGAGTGGTGCCGCTCCGACGCGGCGACGTCGTCGTCTTCGAGGACCCGGGTGGCTGGCTCGGGCCCGGGCAGGGGAACGACCTCATCAAGCGGGTGATCGGCCTGCCCGGCGACACCGTGTCGTGCTGCGACGCGCAGGGACGCCTGTCGGTGAACGGTCACGCGGTCGACGAGTCGTACGTCGTGCTGCGGCCCGGCTCCGACCGGGTCGCGCTGACCGACTTCTCGGTGACCGTGCCGAAGGGCCGGCTCTGGGTGATGGGCGACAACCGGTACGACTCAGCCGATTCCCGGGCGCACGGGACCGTCCCGGTGTCGGACGTCGTCGGCCGGGCCTTCGTCACGACGTGGCCGGTGTCGCGGTGGACGGTGCTGTCGCGGCACGGCGACGTCTGGGACGCGGTCCCGGAACCGTGATCGACGGCGAACGGCCGACCCGTTGCGCGACGCGGACGGGGGTCTCGCGTGCGCCGGACGGTCACGGTAGCGTTCGGTGGCCCGCCGGACCCGGCGCGCGGACCGTCGAACGGAGGCTCTCGTGACGTCCTCCGACCAGCCGTTCGACTACCGCTCCGGCGGCGACGAGCACGTCTCCCTCCGGAAGATCCGCACCGGTGGGCCGCAGGCCGGCACGATCGGCCCCCGCCCCGACCACGTCGTCTTCGTGCTCGCCAACGGCCGGGCGACGCTGACCGCCGACGACGGCAGCGAGTGGGACGTCGGGCCCGGACGACCGATGATGCTGTCGGCACCCGTCGCGTACGCGTTCGACACCGACGCGACCGCGATGACGCTCCTGCACGTCGCGCCCGCGATGCTCGGCGACGCCGAGGAGCCGTCGGAGTTCGTGCAACCGGACGCCGCCGACCCCGGCGTCGAGCCCCTGCTGACCCTGTTGCGCGAGGTGACCGACCGCATCCTCGACCCCGACCTCGACGCCACCGAGCGGGCAGCGCTGAACCGGCGGGTGGCCACGGTCGTGCTGTCGACGTTCACCCGGTCCCGCTCCGACGTCGAGCACCGGCTGCGTCGCGCCATCCGCTTCGTGCACGACCACGCGGACGAGGACCTCGAGGTCGCGGACATCGCCGCCGGCGCGGAGCTCAGCGAACGGGGTCTGCAGGACCTGTTCCGCCGCCGCCTCGCCGTGACGCCGATGCGCTACCTCCGCGAGGTCCGTCTCGACCGCGTGCACCTCGAACTCACGTCCCGCCGGGGCGGGGTCGTGACGGTCCGCGACATCGCCCGGCGCTGGCGCTTCGCGCACCTGGGCCGGTTCGCGGCCTCGTACCGGCAGCGGTTCGGTGAGAGTCCGCACCAGACGCTCCGACGGTCGGGCCGATCCGAGGGCTGACCAGCCGGACCCCGTCCAGGAGGCGGGGGGGGGGGGGGGGCCCCCCCCCCCCCCCCCGGGGGGGGGGGCCCCCCCCGGGGGGGGGGGGGCCGCGGGGCCCCCCCCGGGGGCAACCGCGGCCGCCGCGGGGCGCGGGGGGGTGCGCCCCCC
>NZ_JAVDSI010000030.1:0-3772 GCF_031455235.1 Curtobacterium sp. 320
CCCACTAATACCAGTACTTAAGCGCCGAGCGCCCCTGCGCCGGGGGCGCGCGGCCCCCCCCCGGGCGGGGGGGGGGGGGGGGGGGGGGGGGGGGGGGGGGGGGGGGGGGGGGCCCGGGGCCCCCGCGCCTCCCGTCCGTCGTCGGCTCGCGACCACCGCTCGGCGCAACCCGCCTGTTCGGCATCCCCCCACGAAATGCCGACCTGACGAACGGGCACGCGCCTGGCAGAGTGGGTGTCGCTGGCCGACGCACTGGTTCAGTTTTACCATGTCTGAGACAGATGTACAGGGCGGGGAGACATGATCGAGTACACCGACGACGACGCACACCGACGCGAGCTCTCACGCAAGCTGCAGCTCCTGATGGACGTCGTCGAGGCCAACTCCGGGCAGCGCCCCTCCTACAAGGAGATCGTGGCGGAGATCGAGGCGCAGGGCGCCTCGATGAGCCGACCGCGGTGGGGCTACATGCTCGGGGGCAACGGACCGGCCGTCCGTGACCAGCGCCTGCTCGTCGCGCTTGCCGGCTACTTCGGTGTGCCGTCCGAGTACCTCACCGACGCCGCGGGCAACACGGACGTCCCGGAGCGGGTGCAGGCGCAGCTCGAACTCGTCCTCGAACTCCGCAAGCGCGAGGTCGTGGCGTTCGCCACCCGGCGGCTCGGGGAGTTCGCCTCCGCGGCCGAGATCCGCGACTTCACCGAGCACGTCCGGCGGCTCGACGACTCCGGGTCGACGCCGTGAGCGCGTTCGCCGACCGGATCGGTGCCCGCCGCCAGCAGGCCGAGGCCCGGCGCAGCGTGCAGCGACTCGGACTTCCCCGGCGACTGACGCTGCCGGAGCTGCTCGTCCGTGCCGAGTCCGCCCTCGGCAAGCCGATCCGGCTCCGCACGACCGCACTGCCCGGTGACCTCTCCGCCCGGCTGATCCAGCGCGCGGACCACGCCCTGCTCGAGACGCGTCCCGACCTGTCCGAACGCTCCCGGGTGGCCTGCGTGCTGCACGAGCTCGCACACGTGTTCCTCGCCGACCCCGGCTGCGACCACGAGGCGTACACGGGGCTGCTCACCGGACGGACGGCGTTCACCCGGTCGCTCGACACCCCGCACGAGCAGGCGGTCGAGCTCGTCGCCGACCAGCTCGCCCTGCGGATCGGGCTGCTCGACCCCGACACCGCGCCGCGCGGGATCTTCCGGTGACGCTGCACGTCTGGGGATCCCTCCCGGTCTGGCTGATCCTGGCCGTCCTCGTCGTCCGGCTCTGGCTCGTCCGGACCCAGTCGGCGAGCGTCACCTGGCTCATGGTCTGCTGCGCGTTCGTCGCCGTCGGACTGAGCATCAACCAGCCCGACGTCGTGACGTTCCTCGGCGGGCTGGCCCGCACGCCGAACGTCGCCGACCTGCTCGGCCGCTGCCTGATGGTGTGCGGCCTGTTCGCCCTCGCGCAGTCGGTCGAGGCGGCCGCCCGGTCCGCGCGACTGCTGCGACCGAGTCGGCTCGTCGGCGTCGCGCTGGTCCTCGTCGCGCTCGTCGCGCTGTTCGTGCTGATCGACGCCCCCGAGCCCACCTCGCAGTTCATGGTCGAGTACGGTGACCAGCTGCCGACCGCGCTCTACTCCGCGGTGGAGATGACGTACATCGCCGTCGTGATCACCCGGTCCGCACTGGCGGTCCTCCGCGGCTTCCGCGAGGGCGACGGCCTCGGGCGCATGTACTGGCTGTTCGTCGTCGGTGCCGCGGCGATGGTCCTGCTCGCGGCCATCGCGGTCGCGCTCGACGCCGTGCACGTGCTCGGCCTGGACGCTGCGGTCCGGGTGCTCGGCACCGTCTACGCACCGGTCTTCCTCACCTCGATGGTCCTGCTCGCCGTGGGTGCCGCCGGCGGGGTGCTGCCCGACGCCGCCCGCGAGTTCCGCGACTGGCGAGCCGCCCGGGTCCGCTTCCGGACGCTGGAGCCCGAGCTGCGGCGACTCGAGGGCGCGTCCGGCAACCGAGGGCTGTACTTCACGATCGCCTGGCAGCGTGGCCAGTGGCGGAGCCGACTGCACCGGCTGTCCGTCGAGATCGAGGACCGCGCGCGTGAGGCCGGGCAGGACGTCCCGGCCGCCGCGACGCTCACCACCGCACGACTGGAGGAGACCACATGACCGGTGGACGCATCGCCGCACTCGGGACCGCAGTGGGTGCCGTCGGGACGCTCGGGCTGGGCGCGTTCGTCGCGCGTCGGCTGCTCTTCCCCACGCCGTACTCGGCGACCGCCACCGTGCGGGGCGCCACCCCGACCGATGCCGAGTTCGTGGCTACCCGCGACACCCGTCTGCCCGGGACGTACCGGATCACCCGCGACGGCCAGGACGTCCGCGTGCAGGACGTGCTCGGCACCGACGGGGACACGGTCCGGCGGCGCACGGACGGCCCGGCAGCCGGCGGCGAGTGGGGCTGGGACGCGCTGCTGTACGACGACCTCGCGGACGTCCCCGGTGACGAACCGACCGACGTCCTCGGTGACGAGCCGACCGACGTCCCCGGCGACGGGCCCACGCACGTCGTCCACGTGCACGGGCAGTCGCTCGGGCCGCGGCAGGTCCTCCGGGGCATCCCGGTCTGGCGTGCCCTCGGCGCGACGTCCGAGGTCGTCGACACGACCGACCTCCCGCTCCGCTCGCTCGACCCCGGCGCGGCCGACCGCATCGTGACGGCGGTCCGGGCAGCCCGGGGCCGCGGGGCCACCCGGGTCGTGCTGCAGGGCTGGTCGGCGGGGGCGCTCGCGTGCTCGGTCGCCGCCTCCCGGGTCGAGGTCGACGGCCTCGTCGGGATCTCGCCGCTGCTCAGCGTGCCCTCGGCGCTCCGCGGTGCGGTGTCGGGCGCCCACCTCCCCGCGTTCGTCGGTACGGTCGCGGCACGGATCGCGACCACCGCCGTGCTGTCACGGCTGGCCGGCTCCGCTGCTCCCGTCCGGACGACCGCGTGGCAGGCGTCGGCGACCCCGACCCTGCTCGTGCACTCGGCGGCCGACGCCCTCGTCGCCGAGGCCGACGTCGCCGCGCAGACCGCGCGTCCGGGGACCCGGGCGGTCGCGTTCCGGACCGCGCCGCACACGCTCGAGTGGAACGAGGACCCGGAACGCTGGGAGCGGGCCGTCCGGGACTTCGCGGCCACCCTCTGACGCGAGACGCGAGACGCGCGACACGCGCCGAGCGCCACGGCGACGTGCAACGGCCCCGGTCTGCGAACAGACCGGGGCCGGCGCGTCTCGACCTGTTGGGGGGAACCGGTCGAGCGCTGCGTGCGAGGTGTTGGGGGGAACCCCTCGCGCGCAGTCCCCACCGTACCCCCGGACGGGGGCCCGTGGTACCGCGACGCGCGAACCGTCCCGGGTCTGGGTCGGGCGACATCGCGCCGCGCGGAGCGTCCGGCGCATGGACGATCAACCCGAACCCGAAGCCCACGAGCGTCACCGCTCAGTGGCAGACCGGGGCGACGAGTCACTCGGACGTCCCTTCGACCAGACCAACGGCCTGGCGGACGGACTGAGCGGCGACTCGGACGGCACGGCCGAGAGCGAGCAGCCCGGCGCGCACGAGCGACACGAGAAGCGCGAGAAGCACCGCGGGCGCGACCACCAGGGGTGACCGCACCCACGACGTGACGGGAGGCGGGGGGGCCCCCCGCCCCCCCCCCCCCCGCAGGGAGGGGGGGGGGGTTCAACCCCCGCCCCGCCACCGTCCTGGGGGAGGTGGGCCGGCGGGCGGGGTGCTGCGCGGGCACCCCCC
>NZ_JAVDSI010000031.1:0-1901 GCF_031455235.1 Curtobacterium sp. 320
GTGTGGGAAATAGTTGTGTTGTCAAGTCTTCGGCTTATTAGTACCGGTCAGCTCCACGGGTCGTTAGTCCCCGCTTCCACATCCGGCCTATCAACCCAGTAGTCTGCTGGGAGCCTCTCACACTCAAGGTGCATGGAAATCTCATCTCGAAGACGGCTTCCCGCTTAGATGCTTTCAGCGGTTATCCGGTCCGAACGTAGCTAATCAGCGGTGCCCTTGGCAGAACAACTGACACACCAGAGGTTCGTCCATCCCGGTCCTCTCGTACTAGGGATAGATCTTCTCAAATTTCCAACGCGCGCAGCGGATAGGGACCGAACTGTCTCACGACGTTCTAAACCCAGCTCGCGTACCGCTTTAATGGGCGAACAGCCCAACCCTTGGGACCTACTCCAGCCCCAGGATGCGACGAGCCGACATCGAGGTGCCAAACCATGCCGTCGATATGGACTCTTGGGCAAGATCAGCCTGTTATCCCCGAGGTACCTTTTATCCGTTGAGCGACAGCGCTTCCACAAGCCACTGCCGGATCACTAGTCCCGACTTTCGTCCCTGCTCGACCTGTCAGTCTCACAGTCAAGCTCCCTTGTGCACTTACACTCGCCACCTGATTGCCAACCAGGTTGAGGGAACCTTTGGGCGCCTCCGTTACTCTTTGGGAGGCAACCGCCCCAGTTAAACTACCCACCAGGCACTGTCCATGAACCCGATCAGGGTCCTACGTTAGACATCCAGAGTGACCAGAGTGGTATTTCAACAACGACTCCACGAACACTAGCGTGCCCGCTTCACAGTCTCCCACCTATCCTACACAAGCCACACCGAACACCAATACCAAGCTGTAGTAAAGGTCACGGGGTCTTTCCGTCCTGCTGCGCGTAACGAGCATCTTTACTCGTAGTGCAATTTCGCCGAGTTCGCGGTTGAGACAGCTGGGAAGTCGTTACGCCATTCGTGCAGGTCGGAACTTACCCGACAAGGAATTTCGCTACCTTAGGATGGTTATAGTTACCACCGCCGTTTACTGGGGCTTAAATTCAGAGCTTCGCCCAAAGGCTAACCCTTCCTCTTAACCTTCCAGCACCGGGCAGGCGTCAGTCCGTATACATCGTCTTGCGACTTCGCACGGACCTGTGTTTTTAGTAAACAGTCGCTTCCCACTGGTCTCTGCGGCCTTCAACGCTCAGCGGAGCAAGTCCGCATCACGTGTCCGGCCCCCCTTCTCCCGAAGTTACGGGGGCATTTTGCCGAGTTCCTTAACCACGATTCTCTCGATCTCCTTGGTATTCTCTACCTGACCACCTGAGTCGGTTTCGGGTACGGGCGGCTGCAACCTCGCGTCGATGCTTTTCTCGGCAGCATAGGATCACTGATTTCCCCTTACGGGTACGCGTCGGATCTCAGGCATCTAGACGACGGATTTGCCTATCGTCAGCCCTACATCCTTACACCAGGATCACCTTACGGATACCATCGCCTGGCTCAGCTACCTTCCTGCGTCACACCTGTTCATACGCTAACCGCACCAGCATGGGGTCGAGCGTTAGACCGCACGCCATCACCCCGAAGGGATCCGGTCAATGCGGGTTAGGACTCTTAGCACCACTGGATTAGCTTGGGCGGTTGTTCGCCGGTACGGGAATATCAACCCGTTGTCCATCGACTACGCCTGTCGGCCTCGCCTTAGGTCCCGACTTACCCAGGGCGGATTAACCTGGCCCTGGAACCCTTGGTCTTTCGGAGGACGGGTTTCTCACCCGTCTTTCGCTACTCATGCCTGCATTCTCACTCGTGTAGCGTCCACGGCTGGATCACTCCGCCGCTTCACTCGCCACACGACGCTCTCCTACCACTCCGCACGACTGAACCACGAAGGCTTATCGAGTGTGCGAAATCTACAA
>NZ_JAVDSI010000032.1:0-1726 GCF_031455235.1 Curtobacterium sp. 320
CGAGCGATCTAAGATGCTCGCGTCCACTGTGTAGTTCTCAACATACGATCGGCACCACACTCCCCCAGAAGCCATGCTCCCAGCATCATGCGGCCCACCGAAGAACCCAACCAGAACCCAAAGGCCCCAGTCACGGCTCAACCCCCGACCATCACGGTCAGGAAGCCTGGTCCCTCAGGACCCAACAACGTGCACCAGCCGACCCGCTCACCCCCAACCCGTTCCAACCCGAACCACGAAGGCCCGGGCGTACTGAGATCAGGAAGCTGCGCTCCCGACTGCACTGTCAATGTTCCACCCATGAGCTACCGGCGAGAACGTTCGTCTCGATCCGGCGCCTGGACCCACCGTCCCCCGAAGGACACGACGAGCCAGATGCTCCTTAGAAAGGAGGTGATCCAGCCGCACCTTCCGGTACGGCTACCTTGTTACGACTTAGTCCTAATCACCGATCCCACCTTCGACGGCTCCTTCCACAAGGGTTAGGCCACCGGCTTCGGGTGTTACCGACTTTCATGACTTGACGGGCGGTGTGTACAAGGCCCGGGAACGTATTCACCGCAGCGTTGCTGATCTGCGATTACTAGCGACTCCGACTTCATGAGGTCGAGTTGCAGACCTCAATCCGAACTGAGACCGGCTTTTTGGGATTCGCTCCACCTTACGGTATCGCAGCCCTTTGTACCGGCCATTGTAGCATGCGTGAAGCCCAAGACATAAGGGGCATGATGATTTGACGTCATCCCCACCTTCCTCCGAGTTGACCCCGGCAGTCTCCTATGAGTCCCCGCCATAACGCGCTGGCAACATAGAACGAGGGTTGCGCTCGTTGCGGGACTTAACCCAACATCTCACGACACGAGCTGACGACAACCATGCACCACCTGTACACCGACCACAAGGGGGCGACCATCTCTGGCCGTTTCCGGTGTATGTCAAGCCTTGGTAAGGTTCTTCGCGTTGCATCGAATTAATCCGCATGCTCCGCCGCTTGTGCGGGCCCCCGTCAATTCCTTTGAGTTTTAGCCTTGCGGCCGTACTCCCCAGGCGGGGCGCTTAATGCGTTAGCTACGACACAGAAACCGTGGAAAGGTCCCTACATCTAGCGCCCAACGTTTACGGCGTGGACTACCAGGGTATCTAATCCTGTTCGCTCCCCACGCTTTCGCTCCTCAGCGTCAGTTACGGCCCAGAGATCTGCCTTCGCCATCGGTGTTCCTCCTGATATCTGCGCATTCCACCGCTACACCAGGAATTCCAATCTCCCCTACCGCACTCTAGTCTGCCCGTACCCACTGCAAGCCCGAGGTTGAGCCTCGGGATTTCACAGCAGACGCGACAAACCGCCTACGAGCTCTTTACGCCCAATAATTCCGGACAACGCTTGCACCCTACGTATTACCGCGGCTGCTGGCACGTAGTTAGCCGGTGCTTTTTCTGCAGGTACCGTCACTTTCGCTTCTTCCCTACTAAAAGAGGTTTACAACCCGAAGGCCGTCATCCCTCACGCGGCGTTGCTGCATCAGGCTTTCGCCCATTGTGCAATATTCCCCACTGCTGCCTCCCGTAGGAGTCTGGGCCGTGTCTCAGTCCCAGTGTGGCCGGTCACCCTCTCAGGCCGGCTACCCGTCGTCGCCTTGGTGAGCCATTACCTCACCAACAAGCTGATAGGCCGCGAGTCCATCCCCAACCAAAAAATCTTTCCACCACCAGACCATGCGGCCGG
>NZ_JAVDSI010000033.1:0-1271 GCF_031455235.1 Curtobacterium sp. 320
TTCGGCGGTGTGCTTGAGCCCCGTTACATTGTCGGCGCGGAATCACTTGACCAGTGAGCTATTACGCACTCTTTCAAGGGTGGCTGCTTCTAAGCCAACCTCCTGGTTGTCTATGCAACTCCACATCCTTTCCCACTTAGCACACGCTTAGGGGCCTTAGTTGGTAGTCTGGGTTGTTTCCCTCTCGACGATGAAGCTTATCCCCCACCGTCTCACTGCTGCGCTCTCACTCACCGGCATTCGGAGTTTGGCTGACGTCAGTAACCTGTTGAGGCCCATCGGCCATCCAGTAGCTCTACCTCCGGCGAGAAACACGCAACGCTGCACCTAAATGCATTTCGGAGAGAACCAGCTATCACGAAGTTTGATTGGCCTTTCACCCCTATCCACAGCTCATCCCCTCCATTTTCAACTGAAGTGGGTTCGGTCCTCCACGACGTCTTACCGTCGCTTCAACCTGGCCATGGATAGATCACTTCGCTTCGGGTCTAGGACATGCGACTGAATCGCCCTATTCAGACTCGCTTTCGCTACGGCTGCCCCACACGGGTTAACCTCGCCACATATCACTAACTCGCAGGCTCATTCTTCAAAAGGCACGCCGTCACCCCTACAAGGAGGCTCCGACGGTTTGTAAGCAAACGGTTTCAGGTACTATTTCACTCCCCTCCCGGGGTACTTTTCACCTTTCCCTCACGGTACTTGTCCGCTATCGGTCATCTGGGAGTATTTAGGCTTATCAGGTGGTCCTGACAGATTCACACGGGATTTCTCGGGCCCCGTGCTACTTGGGATACACATCCGGCCATAACACCATTTCGTCTACGGGGCTGGCACCCACTACGGCCCGGCTTTCAAACCGGTTCGACTATGATGCGCTGTAACCGCCCCAGTCCGGCAGAACTGAGCGACGTGTCCCACAACCCCGACCATGCAACGCCCGCCGGCTATCACACATGATCGGTTTAGCCTCATCCGCTTTCGCTCGCCACTACTCACGGAATCACATGTTGTTTTCTCTTCCTGTGGGTACTGAGATGTTTCACTTCCCCACGTTCCCTCTACCCGCCCTATATATTCAGGCGGGAGTCACCAGGTCACAAAAGCGCCCAGCGGGGTTTCCCCATTCGGAAATCCTCGGCTCACAGCTCGATTATCAGCTCCCCGAGGCTTATCGCAGATTTCTACGTCCTTCTTCGGCTCCAGATGCCAAGGCATCCACCGTTTGCTCTTAGAAACTTGACCACAAAGATTAAAATTGCGATCGACTC